>CAZIMI010000001.1:0-25027 GCA_964540325.1 uncultured Methanosarcinales archaeon
AGTACCAACCTAAAAATTCTGCAATTTCATCATTCATTTAAATCACCTCTTTGTTTCCACTCATTAAAATAAAGAGTTTTTCGAAAAAGAGTAAGTTTAGCAGAGCTCATTAAATTTCTTCTTGGTTCCAGACAAAAAGACAAAGTTCTTTTTGGCGTCCTAAAAATGTTTTTTATGCATTTTTATGATACCAAAATAATTTTATTTAGAGTTTTGCGTCAGCTCCTTTTCATTATTATTACAGAACTAATCATTAATAAACTTTGCCCGCACCTGTCCAGTTGACCAGTGGCTTTTAGAATTCTATTTCTTCTTCATCTCTTTCAACAAACGAATAATCTTATTGAAATCTTTCTGCAACTGTTGATTTTCTCTCTCAGCCTTACGATTAATCGCATGATCATATTTAGCGTCAATTCTATCTCTTTCGGCTTGCCTGTTCTGACTCATTAAAATAACTGGTGCTTGAATCGCTGCTAAACAAGACAAAACTAAGTTCAAAAGAATAAATGGATATGGATCAAACGGTTTTTTTAATAATACCCAACTATTAAGTCCCATCCAAATAAGTAACAATCCAAAAAAGAGAATAATAAATGTCCAACTACCACCAAACTGAGCAATTGCATCTGCAGCTCTCTGTCCCAGTTTCAATTCTTCTCTAAAAATAGGATGGTGTTCGTGCTTTGTAGGATGATGATGTTTAGAACTATCTTTCTTATGTAATTTTTTATGTACCTTCTTATGTGGCCTCTTTTTTTGCATGATAATAGAAAATATGTTATCGTTTATATAATTTTTGATTCAAATAAAACAGAATAATTTATAAGTAAAAAAGTAATAATCAATAAAATGAAAGTAGCATTATTAATAATCTTAATAGTAATTGCCAATTTAACACTGTATTGGGTATTCTATGGTAAGAAGAAATTTGAAGAAAAACTAGAGGTAAAAAGTAATGGCAGATAGAACTATTGTTTTGGACCACCTCAAATTCAGTTATGAAGGATTATTTAATGCTACAGAACTTTATGGCTTAGTTCCGGAATTCTTTTACAACAGAAATTGGGACTGGCACGAAAAGATGAATGAAGAACTGGTCACTCCAGAAGGCAAACAAGTCAAGATGGTTTTTGAACCCTGGAAAAATATAAGTGATTATTATAAAATAAAAATCAGAATGAAAATGAACTTTGTTGATATTAAAGATGTTGAAGTTGAACATCAGGGAGAAAATCTTAAACTTAACCAGGGCGTAGTCAGAATTACATTCGATGCATATGTAATTAACGACCGAAAGAATCTCTGGTCAGAAAAGCCTTTTTACTGGTTTTTAACAGTAATCTTTGACAAATACTTTTTTAAGAAAAATTACCAAAAAAGTGAATATTGGGTCAAACATGATGTTGACGAACTATTATACAAAATAAAATCTTACCTTAATACCTATAAATATATGCACCAGATCTAAGAAAAATGATTAGCGAAATAAATTTTGAAAAATTACTGCTGATTAACAATCGGCAGTTAAATTATAAAGGTATTTTCCGAGTGGATGAGTTGTTTAGTACAATCAATAGGGCTTTAGAAGAACGTAATTATGAAAAAAGGGAAAAGAAAAGTGAAGAATTGATTACAGAAGCTGGTAGAAAAACTTATTTAGAACTTAGACCATTTAAAGAAGCAAGTAACTTTATTACCTTAATGATTAAGATTAAAATTAATTTGGATAATGTTACTGAAGTTCTGGAAGAAATTAAAGGTGAAAGAAAAACTTTTCAGCAAGGAAATGTTAATTTTGTGTTTGATGCCTGGGTCCTTACCGATTATAATAACCGATGGGGAATGAAGCCCTGGTTTTATTTTCTGAAAGGTTTAGTTAATAAATTTCTTCTAAAAAACAAGATTGAAGAACAAGCACCAGGAACTTTAGCAGCCGATACTGCTTATATCTATGCCCGGATTAAAAAACTGCTCAACTCTTATCATGGAGAAGAAAGTAAACAAGTTATAGAAGAAGATGTCCGGAAACAAGTGGAAGAAGAGTTGAAAGAAGAAATTGGGAAAGAACTGAAAGGAAAATAAGCTTCATCACCATCTCAAATATCTATTAACTTCCTTTGTTGAAATTTCCTCTACAAACTTACTTTCCATTTGTTTTAACATCTTTTCCCTAAGTTTGTAAGTGTTAGCATTCCTAGCATAAGCACACCAACCTTCCAGAAAGTCGTAGATTTGGTCGTATTCAGTTAATTTTAATTCATATTCAAACAACAATTCTTTCAGTTTTCGCTCAAATTTCCCTAAATTTTTCTTTTTGAGAAGTTTGTGGTAGGGAAATATTCTTAACCCTAAGAATTCAACTCCTTTTTGAAGTAAAATTACTCTTGATTTTTCTGGATGTGCTTGTAAAGATAATCTTTCTTGTAGAAATTGATCAATTATTGATTTGTATTTTTCTAGTTTTTTCTTTGAATTATCTAGAATTACAAAATCATCAACGTATCTAATGTAATACTTGGCTTTTAGTTTGTGTTTCACAAACTGATCTAGTTCATTAAGATAGACATTCGCAAAGAACTGAGAAGTTAAGTTACCTAATGGCATACCTTTGCCTTTTACTTTGGTTTTGTAGTTTGTTAAAATAGTTTTTATTAACCAAAATATTCTTTCATCTTTGATCTTCTTTTTAAGAATTGAAATTAGAACGTTATGATTAACATCTTCAAAATAATGTTTAATGTCTACTTTTAGAGCATAAGTAATCTTTGTATGATTCTTTGAAACTTTTCTCGCAAAGTAATCAAATCTTTCTATCGCTTTGAAAGTTCCTTTACCAATTCTGTTAGCGTAAGAATCGTAAATAAACTCTTTTTCCAGAATTGGAGCGATTATGTTACATAAAGCATGATGAACAATCCTGTCTCTAAAAGCAGACTTGCTGATTTTTCTTGTTTTTGGATCACGAAGAATAAAGTTTTCTAAAGGTTTTGGTTTGTAGATATGGAAAATTAGTTCGTTTCTTAACTTTGATAAGTTTTCTTCCAGCTTTTCTTCAAATTCAATAACATAATCTTTAAGTGTTTTCTTTTTCCTTGCTTTCTTGAAAGCAAGTTTAAGATTCTGATCAGCACAAAGCTTTGAATAAAGATTATCCACTAAAAAGGTGCAAGCACTTTTTTGGGATCCTAAAAATGATGGGGGTTGAAAAGTATTCTTCATATTTTAAAGTAAAATACTTTTACCTCATTTTTATGATTTCCCATAAAAACTCGCCCTCCAAACAATAATGAGCTACTGATAGAATAAGCATAAAAACCTTGCGTAGTGCAAAAAGGGAATTTCATGCCCTTTTGCACGTAAATGCTTCGCATTTCCTGTGCTTGGATTATTTGGAGAAAAGACCCGTTATTGTTTAGGTTATTGTTACCATTAGCATTTGAATTGTTATCTAGATTATTAACGAACAACGCCCTCCTCAGTAGCCCTCTCGCCTAATAATCGCACAAAAAATACGAAAACTTTTGTATTTTTGTGTAGAAATGAAGTATTCTCTTCATTTCATGCACCACCATTTCAGATGCTCAAAGGAACATTGTTCCTTTGGCACCCCCATGAAAACGCTGTTTCATGGTGGGCAATAGCTGTCGTGATTGAATTTTATGACAAACAAGTATTAGTTCGCCGTAGCGAAAGGACGTGTAGCCCAAGCACTTCCTATTACCTCTTCAAAAAAGAAGCAACGCAAGGCTCATTTAAAAGAAATATTAACAAGAATAAAAAGCTTTCTAAATTCAGAAACTTATTTAAACAAATAGTGTCCTAATGCTTAAAGAATGGTAAATGAAAAATCCAGTAAAAGTTTGGTTATTTTTCAGGGAAAAGGAATGAGAAGACTCTGGTATAATAATCAATGGTGGTTTTCTGTAGTTGACGTTGTTGCTGTCTTAACAGACCAGAAAGATTACTTAAAAGCCAGAAAATATTGGAATAAGCTTAGCCAAAGGCTAAGAGAGGAAGGAAGTGAGGTGGTGACAAATTGTCACCAACTGAAATTGCCTGCTGCTGATGGGAAATATTATGCTACGGATTGTGCAAATACAGAAACATTGCTAAGGATCGTACAATCAATCCCTTCTAAAAACGCAGAACCTTTCAAAAGATGGCTGGCAAAAGTAGGCTACGAACGTGTCCAAGAGATTGAAAATCCTGAATTGGCTCAGAGACGAATGAAAGAACTTTATCGTAAGAAAGGTTATTCTGATGACTGGATTGAAAAACGGGTTCGTGGAATTGCTATTCGTGATGAATTAACTGATGAATGGGATAAAAGAGGAGTCCAAACAAAGAAAGAGTATGCAATCCTCACTGCGGAAATTTCCAAAGCCACGTTTGGGTTGACACCAGCAGAATATAAAGAATTAAAAGGGTTGGAGAGGGAAAATCTCAGAGATCACATGAATGATTTGGAACTGATTTTTACAATGCTAGGAGAAGCATCAACAACAAAAATTGCGCGAAAAAAGAATGCTAAAGGCTTTATAGAAAATAAAGGTGCGGCACAGGAGGGAGGAATTGTTGCTGGTGTTGCACGAAAAGAACTTGAGAAAAGAAGTGGTGAAAAAGTAGTTTCTGATGAAAATTATTTGCACTTGTCTGAGAAAAAGAAAAGGAAATTGATTAAGAAGAAAGAACTAAACATCTAAATTTTTCAGCGCGACCGCCTACGGCGTTTTCGGTTGGGCTACTTGGAGAAAAGACCCGCTATAGTCTAGGTTATCGTTACCATAAGCAACTGAATCGTAATCTAGATTACCAACGAACAACGCCCTTAGTTGATCTTGAGCAGTATTCTCCAATACGTAAAAGCCCATTGCTTTTTCTGGTTGAGTTCCATCAGAATCTTTCAAAGCTTCAAAAACGATATCACGATGTTCTTTCAACAAAGCTAAATCATCTTCAAGAGCAGTTCTCCAACCAGAATGGTTTTCAATTTCCTGTTTAGTTAATAGTTCATTATATTTTCCACTATTACTATCTAACTTAACGCCAGACAAACTGTTATAGTTAACGGATAAAAAGTTTTCATCAAAATCAGAATCAATAGTAATATTGAACGTTTTTCTCCATTTTCAGCAACAGAAGTATTAAAATCATCAACTCTTGCCCTAATAATTTCTTTAAAGGTTAAAGGGCGGTAAATATCGCTTCCATCATCTTTAATAAAAGTTGGGTGGGGAGAATCTGAAACATCAATACAAGCTTCTCTCAATGCTTTTACAGCAAGACCATAAGTATCTTGAACAGGTAAATGAACATATTTGCCATCAATTAATTGTGAAGAACTTGGCTGAGTTTGAGGCATAGGACTTGGTTCAGGCTTTGCACTAGGCAAATCATCTTCCGGCTTCCACATCAAGTGTTCAAGCTGTTCTCTTGGAATATATTTGTCTGACATTTTAATGAATTTTGTTCGTTAGTTATAACTTTATTATAGAAAAATAGCAAGTTCTTTATAAACTTTTAGTTATTTAGAAGTAGTAACTTCAACAAAAGCGAATCAACCAACCTCTCCCCTTAAATCCCAATCTGCTGCTTTAACAACTTTAATTTTTATAACTTGACCCAACTTAAAATCTCCCCGTACAATAACCGGTTTATAAGAACTATTTCTACCAATCCACTGGCCGGCTTCTTTACCTTTTTCGTCAACAATAATTTCGCCTTCCCAGTTTAGCCAACGTTCATTTTTTATCCGTGAAATGTTCTTACAAATGTCAGAAATTATTTTAGAACGATGTTTAACCACTTCCGTAGGTAATGGTTTCATTTCTGCTGCTTTTGTTTTCGGTCTTGGCCAATACTTAGAAAGGTTAACCACTTCCGGAGACAATCCTCTCAGTAAATTAAGAGTGTCCCAGTGCTGTTCATCAGTCTCCCCTGGAAAGCCAATAATAACATCAGTAGCAACAGTTACTCTTGGAAAATTATCTTTAATTTCTTGGACTAAAGATTTAAACTGTTTTACTTTATACTTACGGTTCATAAACTTAAGAACTTCATCGCTTCCAGACTGAACTGGCAAATGAACAAATTTAAAAATTTTGTTTGAAGAAAACACTTCTAAAAACTCTTCTTTAAATTTAATTAAATGATTAGGATTCATCATTCCAATCCTTATTTTAAATTGTCCGGGAAGATTAACTAACACTTTCAGTAATTTAGCTAAATTTGTATCAATATCAAAACCATAACAGCCAGTATCCTGAGAAGTTAACCAAATTTCTTTAATATCGTCTCTTAAAGAAAGAAGTACTTCATTTCTAATATCTTCTATTGGATAAGATACCAGATTTCCTCTGGCAGCTTTTGTTTTACAGAAAGAACAAGCACCTAAACAGCCTCGAGAGATAGGAATAATACTAACTACTGGATTCTTTCTCACTCTAGGAAGATTCAAAGGTGGCATATCTCCAGTCTCTAAAGCATGAACAATATTATCGTTTAAAGCTTCTTCAACGACTTCAACAATGTTGTGAATCTGTTTTGTTCCAACAAGAGAATATTCTTTCAGTTTCTTTCTATTAGTTTGCGGGATACAACCCGCAATAATAATGATTTTATAAGGATATTTTTCTTTTACTTCCTCCAATCTTTTATAGAAAGCGTTCTCTGTAGGAGTTTTGACCAGACAAGTGTTAAAAATAACAACGTCTGCGTCTTCTATTTCTTTTATAATTTGAAACTTGGCTTCTTTTAACAACCCAGCCATCTGTTCTGAGTCTGCAAAGTTATGGCTGCAACCCGCAGTTTCAATGTAAATCCTAGTCATAAAAATGTTCAGAAAGAATTGGATTTAAAAAGTTTTGGGATTTTAGGTACAAGAAATCAGAAACATTTTAAATAAAAACATTTTTCCAACATAAAATATGGCAACTAAAATTGATTTACACTTGCACACAACCGCATCAGACGGTAAGGACAGTCCAGAAGTTATCGTTAAAAAAGCTAAAGAGTTAGGTTTAAAAATGATTTCAGTTACAGACCACGATAATATTGATGCTTTAGAATCAACGGAAGAACTTTGTAATAAAGTGGGAATTAAGTTTGTAAATGGGGTAGAATTAAGTGTGATGTTTGAAACTAAATATTACAAAGGAAAAAAGCTTTTTGAGTTGCATATCTTAGGATATGGTTTTAATAGAAACGACCAAAAACTTAACCAAGAATTAAAGATAAATGAAGAATTCAGATTAAAAAGAATCTTAAAAATGGTAGAAAGAGTTAATTCCGCTTTGAAAGAAAATAACCAACCATTAATAACTGAAAATGAAAAACAAGAAATGATTGATAATGTTAAAGGTTCTATTGGCAGACCGCATTTAGCACAATTGTTAATCAAGAAAGAAATTATAAGTAGTGTTGAAGAAGCTTTTGACAAATATTTAGTTGATTTAAACGTTTCCAAGAGAATAATAACTCTGCAGGAAGGTTCAAAGCTAATCAAAGAAGCAGGAGGGAAAGTAATTCTTGCCCATCCTGGAAATGGAGGAAGCCACTCTTTATCAGACATTACCACAGATTTAAACATTCAAAAAGAAATAATAGTTTCAATGTTAGAATACATTGACGGGATTGAATGTTATTATTGGAATCACACTAAGGAGCAGACAGAATTTTATATCAATTTAGCAAAGAAACATAACTTGATGATTACAGGTGGAACAGACCATCATAGCGGAGAAAGGGAACGTATCGGAAAATTAGAGATTGATGATTCTGTAATGGAGGAATTGAAAAATGGATGAATTAATTTTAAGAAATGGAATAGATGAACAATTAATTGTTTATAAAACTGGTTTGCCTTATGAAGGAGAAAGAGTAGGAGAAACAATTGGCAGAGCAGAGAACAAATGGCATGAACATCACGCTGAAGAAGCGGCAGTAGAAGATGCCTTAGCAAGTTTGGAAGCAAGAAGCTTGGATTTTGATGCTTACCGAGTAAAAGAAAATGAAACCACAGACCGTAATCAATCAGAAAAAATAACTCTTAATTCAAGACGGCCCGGTTGGCAAAACAAATTTGATTCAGATATGACTAATTGGACTGCCAGAGTTGTTTTAGAATTATATAAGAAAAATTAAACTCTTTTGTTTTCTTTTCAAAACCCTAATCTTTCTAAAATCATCCGAAATTATGGCGAAAAGTTTATAAACTACCAGCCTTATACGTATGTATAAGGACGGTTGATTACTATGAAACTGCCATTAAACTTAAAATTAAAGAAAAAAGTACACCAGGATATTGCTTATTCCCAAGATTTAATAGTTGAAGAACTTTACAATTTTTTCCCAAAAGCAGTATTTCATGGCGGCACAGCCATCTGGAGATGCTATAATGGAAATCGCTTTTCAGAAGATATTGATGTTTATTTGCCAGACAAAAATGATATTGGTGAGTTTTTTTCAAGCTTAGAAAAGAAAGGGTTTAGAATAATTAAAAAAAGAGTAAAAGAAAATTCTCTTTATTCTTTATTAGAATATATGCGTGTGCAAGTAAGGTTTGAAGCTGTTTTTAAAAAAGTAAAGAATTTTGTTCTCAAAGAATATGAAACTGCAGATGGAAATTTACTTAATGTTTACACACTTTCTTCTAAAAATTTACTTCAAGAAAAAGTTGCTGCTTTTTCAAAAAGAAGAAAAATTCGTGACTTGTATGATGTTTTTTTTCTTCTCAGACATATAAAAGAAAAGAAAGAATTAAACTTAAAAAATTTAGATAAAATTAAGATTGAAGATGAAGATAACCTTAAAGTTCTGATAATTTCCGGACCGATTCCTTCTTCCAAAGAAATGTTAAGGTACATCCAAGAATGGGAAAAATAAAACATTTAACTAAAATCAAAGAATATTTGAAAAAAACCCCTGTGTTTAGTTTAAAGTCTTTACAAAAAATTATCGGCAAAAAAGGCAACTATGTTTATTTGTTAGTTAAGAATCTCGTGGGAAAAGGAGAAATTAACCGAATTGTCCCAGGGTTTTATTCTCTTTATGATGATCCCATTTTAACAGTTTTTTGTTTCAAGCCAGCTTACCTTGGGCTGCAAGAAGCTTTAAGTGTACATAATCTTTGGGAGCAGGAAACTAATGTTCTCATTTTAACTTCTAGAAAAGTTAGGCCAGGAGTTAGAGAAGTGTTTGGCAACAATGTTTTAATCAGAAAGATTAATCCAAGATATTTCTTTGGTTTTGAATATAAGAGATATGGAGATTTTCATGTTCCTGTTTCTGACATAGAAAAAACTTTTATTGATTTGATTTATTATAATCAACCAATAGACAAAGAAGTATTAAAGAATTTTAGGAAAAGAATTGATCTGGGGAAGCTGAATGATTATTTAACAGTTTACCCAAAGAAGATTGTTAAGAAAGTTGAGAAGAAGTTAGAATCCTAATCTTCCCAAAATAATCTCTTTATCAAATTCTTCCAGATCTTTATATTCCTGCCCCATCCCCAAGAATAAGATTGGCTTTTTGATTGTATAGGCAATTGAAAGTGGAGCACCGCCTTTCTCATCAACATCTGCTTTAGTAAGAATAGCACCATCCATCTCAACTAATTCATTAAACTTTTTAGCCTGTTCAATACAATCATTTCCAGTGATTGATTCGCCAACAAAAATCTTTAAATCTGGATCAGTTATCCTGATTATCTTTTCCAATTCCTGCATTAAATTTGTATTACTATGTAAACGTCCAGCAGTATCAATCAAAACAACATTAACATTATTCTTTTCTGCGTATTTAACAGCATCAAAAGCAACTGCTGCTGCATCTGAACCATAATCATGTTTGATCATCTTTACTTCTAATTTGTTTGCATGCTCTTCCAACTGTTGAATAGCTGCAGCTCTGAATGTATCACAAGCTGCCAAAACCACAGATAAATTATTTTCTTTAAAGTAATTAGCAAGCTTAGCAATAGAAGTTGTTTTTCCGCTTCCGTTAATTCCAAAGAAAGCAATAATTAATGGTTTTTTCTCTTTAGCTTTTCCTAAAATATCAATTTTGTCAAAAGTAAGAATTTCATTTAAAGTATTTTTTAATGTTTCTTCAATCTTTTTAGGAACATCTCTCGGAAGAGGTTTCTCAACCAACTCTTCTTTCAGATCTTCTTTAATTTTCTCAATAACTTCTACAGAAACATTGTTCTCTAATAAGGCCATCTCTAATTCCCAGAATAAAGTTTCGAATTTATCTGCAGAAATTGTTTTTGTTGTTAAAGATTGTTTAACTTTACCAAAGAACCCTTTTTTCTCTTCTTCTTTAGGTTTTTCTTTTGTTTCTTCTTCTTTAATTTCTTTTTTTTCTATAACTTTTTCCTCAATTACTGGTTCTTTTTCTTCTGGAACCTCTTCTTTTTTTTCTTTTCTCTTAAATAATCCGAATAACTTTTTTTCTTTAGGTTCTTCAGCAACTTCTTCCAATAACTCTGCGGCAGTTGGCTGTCTCTCAGCTTCTTTGATTTTTTCTTGTTCTTCTTGAGGCAATTCTTCAACTGCGAACTTTTCTTTGGTTTCTTCGATTAATGATTCAGCCGAAGGGATTTCTCTCGGTTCTGGATCTTCAGGTATAGGAACAAATTTTTCATCTTCCTCTTTAGGTTCTTCTTTATTTTCTTTATTAGTTTCTTCAATAAGTTGGTCTGCTCTTTCCAACTCTTCTTCAGAAATGTCTTCTTCTTTATCTTCTATAGGTTCCGCTTCAGCAGGAGTTTCTTCGGTTGATTCTTTTACTTCTTCCTGGGTGGGTTGGGCCGGCTCATTA
Organism: uncultured Methanosarcinales archaeon; assembly: GCA_964540325.1. Taxonomy (GTDB): domain Archaea; phylum Nanobdellota; class Nanobdellia; order Woesearchaeales; family GW2011-AR9; genus JABJOX01. The sequence continues at coordinate 10,828 of CAZIMI010000001.1, forward strand.
ACCTCAGCAGGTTTACTGCTTTCTTCAGAAGCGACCGGGGTTTCTTCTTCAGCTTCAGGTTCTTCAGAAACTTCTTCAACCACTTCTTCCTTTTCTTCAACCTGCTCAGGTTCTTCAACTTCTTCTTTAGATTCTTTTACTTCTTCAGAAACTTCTTCAACGGCCTGTTCCTCTGAAACTTCTTTTACTTCCTGCTCTACTTCTTTTTCTTCTGCTTCCGGCAGAGGCGTAGCCTCTGTGGCCGAAAAGGAGTTTTCATCTCCTTTTACGACCTCTTCAGCTTTCTTAGAAAAAACATTCAAAGCCCCTTTCAGTTTATCTTTAAGTTTACCAAACATTATTTCGCTGCCTCTTCAACTTCTTGATATAATTGCATTGCCTGTTGGCTAAACTCCTGCATCATTGCATCGGCTTCAACCATCTTCTTAGAAATATCTTCTTTTTGTTTCTTCAATAAATCAACTACTTCCGGAACTGATTTTTCTACAGTTGTATTTGAACCAACGTTAACAACTAATTTTTGGTTGTCTTTTAGTTCTCCTTTCAAGAAAATTCCGTCTGCGATTGGAGCAAGAAGTTCATTATCAACTTTTGTTTCACCTAATTCTTTAACAGCATTAATAGAAATATCTAATTCCGCATTCTGTTGATTTAACAATTCTAAATGCTGTGATATCTGTTCTAATTGCTGTTGCAGCATCTGAAACTGCATGTACTTCTGCTGTATTTGTTCTTCGTTCGTTGCCATTTTACAATCTATTTAGTAAGTCATCTAAAAACTTACGATAAGCTTCAGTTGTGGAAAGAAAAGGCAAATCATTGGATGCCGTTCTAGAAACAGAACTAAGGAATGGAGAGTTTACGATTAATACTTTCTCGCCTTCTTCTTTAAGATTTCCTATTTCTTTCTCTACCAAAGTTTTCAGTACAATCTTATCTTCGTTTGTTAAGGTCATGTTATGGTTAATTACACCTTTCTTTTATAAAGTTTTTTAAGCTAATTTATCCAGAATAATCTGCTCTTATTATACTAGCGCCGTGCCCCGGCATGATACCTTTTTGACACGAATCCCCCAATTCTTAGACATCTTTCCGGATGTGTGCCAAAACTGTGCAGTAGCGGCCCGTGGCGTAAGACACTTTTGACGCATGTCCTGAATTTCGGATGTGGGTCAAAGTTTTTCTTTTTGATTACAGAAAAGTATTTAATTGATTAATGATTTCTTATAATTTATGTCCGAAAACTCAGAACTATTAATCTTAAAAGAAGTATTTCATTTTCTTAAAATATTAGAAGAATGTTTGATAGCTTTAGAAGATGATTCGATTAGTAGAGATAAGGAAAAGAGTGCAGCGATTTACACAGAGATATATGGAGCAATGTATAAAGTAAAAACCTATACCGGAGAAGAATTAGCTTTATTCAAGCAACATAAAGCATCTCGGCATTGTGTTCAACTTCTTCAGGAAGTAAGGGCAATTTTCACGGATGAATTTGTAGAAGAAATCCATTCTGGCAAATTAAGAAATGAACCTAAAAAAACTAAGAAAGAAAAATTATCTCGTTACGTTAAAGAAATCAGAAAAGCTGAAAAAAAGTTGATTTCTTTACAAAGTGATGTTGAGTTCTTAAAGCGACAAAAAAAGAAAGCTAGAAGGTTAGCTAAACCACAAATACTTCTTACTGAAAAAGGCTGTTTTCATACCACACCAGCAAGTCTTACTCAAGTAATGGCTAATGGTTTATTATCTCCAGAAAAAATGGCTGCCAAGTTTGGTTCGAAAAGCTTAGGAGGACATAAAAAAATTTGTGTTTATGATGTTTACTCTTATTTTAGGTTAGGCAAGGTAATATTTTCTCAAAAAAAATATAATGCCAAAGAAGAAATAACTTTGAGAGAAATCTCAGAAGCAATTAAAAGAAACCCAAATTTGAATCTAGCAAATAATCATAAAGAAAATATGAACTTTCTTAAAATGCACCCCTTTGCTCTAGAAACTATTGATCGTAGCTTAAAGATAGCCCCTTTTCTCGAAGGTAAGAAAAGGGACATTTTTGAAAGACTTAAAGAATTTAGTTCGAGTATACTAATAATAAACGAAACAATGGAATTCTTTCCGGGACATGACAATCATTATCTGTTTGAAGGACATATTGTGGGCGAAATTAGTCCAAAGAAAATAATGGGAATTGTTTTTGCAAAAGAAACTGAATCCCTAATTGAATGTAAGATCTTAGGGCTGCCAGCGTATAATAGATCTGGAAAACTGATTTGGCCGTTGTAATTGTTTTTGCCTCCTTTTTAGTTTTAATTCTCATAACCTTATTGACCAACATCCCAACTTCACGATATAAACCAAAAGTGTGCAGAGCCGTGCCCCAGTATACAAGTTTATTCTATTCCGGACAAACATTTCTAAGCAAAATCCTTATAAAATAGGAGCCAAAATTTAGTACTATGCTCACAGAACAACAAAAAGAACGTCTTTACAAGCAGCAGTACAGATTAGTAGAAAATCACTCAGCCGTAAAAGTATGTTTCTGGACCAAAGAATGTGTACGAGAAAAAAATAAAGTCTGCTATAAAGAACATTTTTATGATGTTCATTGCGGAAATTGTTTGGAAATGTCTCCAGCAATTACTTGCAACCAAAGATGCCTACATTGCTGGCGAGACACTTCAGTTTTTTCAAAAGATTGGCAAGGAGAAGTAGATGAGCCCAAAGAGATTATTCAGGGCTGTATTGAAGCAAGAAGGAAATTAATGATTGGTTTTAAAGGCAACGAGAATGTTGATCTAAAGAAATTTGACAATTATCTGATTCCAGATCATGCAGCTATTTCTCTTACTGGAGAACCCTGTTTGTACCCAAAGTTACATCTATTAGTTGATTCGTTCTTTGATGATTTTGATTTCCGGACAGTTTTCTTGGTTACAAACGGAACCGTTCCAGAAATGTTAAAGAAGTTTGGTAAAGAGAGCAAACACTTTCCCACCAATATTTATTTGTCGTTAGAAGCTTTTGATTTAGATTCGTATAAGAAATTTAACAATCCGGTTTCTTTAGACACTTGGAACAATATCCAAGAAAGTATGAAATATTTATCAACCATAAAAAATAAAACAAGAACAATTCTAAGAATAACTGCTGTTAAGAATTTCAATATGGATAAAGCAAAGGAATTCGTGAAATTCTTCGAACTAATGAAACCAACCCATATCGAAGTAAAAGGTTATGGTTTCCTTGGCTACTCCCGTAAGAGATTAAAAGAAGAAAATGTTCCGGAATGGGACGAAGTAAAAGCATTCTCAAAAGAACTGGCTGAATTAACTAATTACAAGATTACTGAAGAACATGAACCAAGTACAGTTGTTCAGTTAAGTAAAAATTAACCAAAACATTTATAAGTGTTTTAATTTTATAAACAAATGTTTTAAAAATGCAAACAATATTAAAACCAGCAATGTACAAAATATTAAAATTGTTTTACCAGAATAAAAACCAACAATTACATCTTAGAGAGATTGCTAGAAGAACAAACCTAAATGAAAGTGCAATTACTAGACACCTTAACAATTTATCAAATGAAAAAATCCTCAAAACAGAAAAAGAAGCTAACTTAAAGAAATTCTCCATTAGAAACAAACAAATTCCAAAAATATTTCTTTTTTTTGACAATGAAAAATTAGATCACTTACCATTATTAAGAAGAAATGCAATCAAAGAATACATCAATCATTTAGAAAAAAAACCAGTTCTAATGATTACATTTGGTTCAACTGCAAAAGGAACATTCAAAGATGATTCTGATTTAGATATACTTGAAGTTTACAATAACAAACAAGACAATAAAAAAGCAGAAAAGGAGGCAGAGAAATTAACTGGAATAAAAATACAAGTAAAACAATTAACAGAAAAACATTTTTATAAAGAATTAATAGAAAAAAAAGACCAAGTAATCCAATCAGCCTTAAACACTGGCTTTCCTATATTCAATAAGGAATATTATTATGGGGTAATTTATCATGAATGAATATCAACTAAAAGAACTATTATCTAATTCAGAAAAAGTTGAAGATAAAATTAATTCTTTCTTAACAACAAAACAATTGGTAAAACAAGAGGTTGATAAAGCAGAAATCAAAGGCCACATTCAAAAAGCTAAACACAATATAAGATTTGTAGATGACACATTAAAACAAGGTTACTCTGATTGGGCTTTAGTTGGTTGTTATTACACAGCTTATCATATGGCTCTTGCTTTAATAATGAAGTTTGGTTTTTCTTCAAAAAGTCATGATGCTACTCTTGCAGTAATAATCAAACATTACTATCAAAAAGAATTAGACCAAAATGACATTGATTTTGTTAATGATACTTTTCTTAATTCACAAGACATTATGTTTTATGCACAATCAAAGTTTGAAAGAGAAAAAGCATCTTATTCTTCACAAACATCATTTAACCATAAATTAATAAACGAAATTAAATTAAAGACAACACTATTTTTAAACAAAACTATTGAGATTATTGAAAATGGCTCATAAATCAGAAGATAGACATGCCCTGTACTACGAAGCAATACTTCAACTTAGAGATGTTTCTCAAGAAGTAGTAGATTATGTTGAGGATGAGATTGAAAGAGTTAAGTTAACTGTAGCGAAAACTGTGCCATTAAAAAACGGTATAGATTATTATCTATCAAATAATTCTTTAACCAGAGCTTTAGGAAAGAGATTAAGAGAAAAGTTTGGCGGCAATATAAAAGAAACTGCCAGTTTATGGGGAGTAAAGAAAGACCGGGAAGTTTACCGAGTTACAGTTCTCTTCAGAGGAGTTCCTTTCAAAAAAAACGATTTAGTCATTTATGAAGGGGACGAATATAAAATTGTTTCTTTAGGAAAAGATATTTTCATGCAAGAAGTTAAGACAGGTAAAAAAGTTCATTTGAAGTATGATGATATGAACAGAATTAAATTAAAAGAACAATAGTCACTTCTTTCCCAAACTTCTTTTCAATCTGTCCATCTTCATCTCCATTGCATCTTCACCAACTTTCACAAATTCCTCTACTTTCTGCAAATCTGCCCAACCTAACCCTCTAAACGAAGGGATTACTTTGACATCAACTTTAGCATAAATCATTTTCTCTTTAGCCAGATTACTGATCAAAACATCCATGGTTTCGTTCATAACTTTTACTATCGGAAACATTTCCTTACCGGCTAGCATCTTTAAAACTTTTGCAGGGTAAAATATCTTGTCAAAAAGCCAGTGCAAAGTTTTGTAAATAAATTTCGGCCATCTTGTAGGGAACAGATAATTCTTAATATTCAATAATTCTTGAAAAATAAATTTCTCTTTCAATTCAGAGATAAATGTACTCTCTTTAGCTATGGGGCCTTCGATTTTCTGCCTTTTTTGAGAAAAAAGGTCAACAGCAATCACTACATCTGCACCCATCTCTTTAACTACTTGGTAAGGAGTTGGATCAATTACACCACCGTCAATATAGTTATATTTACCAATCTTAGTGGGAGCGAAAACTCCAGGTATAGATATGGAAGCGCGAATTGCTTTAGAAACACTTCCTTCTGAAAAGATTGCTTTCTCATGTTTAGTCATATTATAAGCAACAACATTTAATGGAATACTTAAATCGGAGAAATCTTTATTAACAATTAATTTCTTTATTTTCCTTTCTACCAAATCCCCTTCAATCAAACCGGCTTTTGGTATTTTAAAATCAACAATCTTTTTCCAGTTAGTAGTCTTAGCAATCTCCTCAATTTTCTTAGGAGAATGATCAGCACAATATAAAGCTCCAATGACAGCACCCATTGATGTTCCAGCGATATAATCAGGATAAATTTTATGTTTATGTAAAACTTTTAGAACACCAATGTGAGATAATCCTCTTGCGGAACCGCCGCCTAAAGCCAGTCCTAGTTTTTTCCCCCTTTTTATTTTTTTCATCTTCTCTCTTTTCTGTAATTGGTAATCAATCCTTCTATAAAATCTTTCTGGTTTATCTTTTTTTCTAAAATATTAACATCAATCAAAGCAAAATGATTATTTTCGGAAGAGATTTCATCTTTATCTAATGTTGTAGTAAGAAAGTTATTCTTAATAGTTTTACCCGGTTTAACAAAAGAAACAACCACAATACTTTTCCCAGCCAATTCATTTATAACAAATTCCGAGTAAGTGTTAGGATTATTAACAAAAAGAAGATCATTCTCTTTGATTTGTAAGATTTTATTTTTTTTCAAAAATTCTTTTTTACTCAAACTACCTAGTTTTTTTAATAATTGATAATCTGGAATCTTAGCCATGAACCTGTACATTTCATCTTTCTCTCCAACAAAATTAACAATTATTTCTTTTTGCTTTTCAATCTCTTTACTTTGCAACTTCATACGTTGTTCTTTAAAGCCAAGTAAATTATCAACCCGTTTATCAAAGTTTGAAGACTTTTTATCCAAAGATTTATTCATTTTTTTGAAAAGATTAGTCCTAGCTTTCAATTCTCTATTAATTTTTATCAACTGCTTTTTTTCATTTTCCAAATAAGATAATTTTTCATAAAGTTTTAAGAAATCTTTTTTTGTTATCTTTTCTTCTTTTATTACGGACTCAATTATCTTCTTTTCCTCTTCCGGTTTAGTTAAAATATCTTTAATTAAAGAGAAATGTAAATTTTCTTTGATAGCAATCTTGACAAACTCTGTTTCCTTTTCTTCCAAATCATTATTTTCTAAGAAACGGTTAATCTTTTTTAGTTTATGAGAATATTTCTTGTAAGCAAACAAAGCAGCCGCTAAAGCGTCTGATTCATGGTCATTATTAAATTCATTCTTAAAATCAAAGGCAAACAATCTCTTTTCTTCTTTTTTCATATCTTCTTCCGGCCAAACTAGTTCTGTTCCCAACTTCCGAGAAAATTCTTCAACTAAAGAAGGCACTTTACCTTTATCTGTAGCGGTGATTAACGGCTGCGAAACTTCAATTACTTTATTGATAATGTCTGATAAAGAATAATTCTTGCCAGAGAAAATCTTGATAATCTTCCCATCTAAATCTAAAACCGCACAACCGATGGTAGTGCCGGGATCAAGACCGATGATGGAGAGTGGTTTCATTTAGAGATGGAATGATGTTTTAGTATTAATAATTTGTTAAAAATCTATTCTCCACACTAGATATATTAATAAATTCCTTCTCAGTTACTTAAAATATATTCACTTGGGGGTAAATAAAATGAGAATTGAATACAGACCTGCTGATGCAGAAGAAGAATTAAAACCTATTGCAAATGCTTTTTTTGAACTTTATGAACTAAAAGGCCCATCAAAAGTAAGAGTTGAACCATCTATCAACAAATTAATGCCGGGAATAATGTTATGCCCCGAGAAAGGATCAGTTATTGAAGAGATGTGTACACGGGAAACTCCTGCAACAGGTCGATTAGTTAGATTCGGAGAAGGTTATGTAACAATTGATATTAGCACTGGACAACATTGTGCGGTCTTTTCTGAGTATAAAGAACCTTGGACCAGAGAATAATTTCTTCCAAAACAAAAAAAATTGCTGGATAACTAAAATCATAGCAATTTTTAGGTTGCAAATAAAGCATGATTAATTCTTTTATACTTTATTTACAACAACAAACTTTAATAATAACCTCTTCTCTCTGATTAAAACATGAAAAAAGCGGTAATCTATCTATTAACATTAATAATCTTAACAGCAACAACTTCAATAACAGCTCTAGCCATCAACACAGAACCTTACCATATGAAACTTTTAGCAGTTCAAGAAAATGGTGAATCTTATACTGGCAGTGATGCTGATTTATTTTTAGAACTAAAAGAAGGTTCAGGGAGAGTTTTTTTAGAAACATTTCCGTTAACAAAAATGGACACACAAATTTCTACAAGATTTGCCAAAGAGATTGCCTGCAAACATTTTAAGTTAGATTGCAACAAATATGATTTCATTTTTACAATTAAAGCCAAATCAAACATTATTGGCGGTCCAAGTGCAGGAGCAGCTATTGCTGCTTTAACTACAATCGCTGTTCTCGATTTAGATTATGATAAAGAGATTACAATTACGGCAACAATTAACTCTGGCGGAATTATCGGTCCGGTTGGAGGAGTTAAAGAGAAACTAGAAGCCGCAAAAGAAGCTCAACTTAAAAAAGTTTTAATTGCCAAAGGAACCGGACAACAAGAAACTATTGAAGAGAACGCTGAAGAAAATTCTAACGTGACAGTAAAGTTAAATCTGATAGATTATGGAAAAGACAATTTAAACTTAAAAGTTGAAGAAGTGATAGACATTGATCAAGTTATGTTTCATCTAACTGGAGTCAATCTTAACAATAAGAAAGTTCAAGTACATGAAGATACCGAATATAAAGAGATAATGCAATCTTTGCAAAACCTTCTTTGTGAGAGAACTAAGAAAATTGAAGAAGAAATTTTACAAGATAATGTTGTATTTGATGAAGATTTAAAAAATGAAATCATTTCTAGAAAAGGAAAAGCAGAAAACGCAACTAAGGAGGAAGACCATTATTCGGCAGCAAGTTTCTGTTTTGGCAACAATATTTTCTTAAAGAACCACTATTACCAAGAAAAGATTCTCACCAGAGCAATGTTAATCAATCTTTTCCATGTTTTAGAAAAAAAAACAAATTCGTTAGAAAAAAAATTGAATGAACAGGAAATCAATACAATCTCAGATTTGCAAACAATGATGGTTGTTAAAGAAAGGTTAAGCGATGTTAAAGATCAGATTAAGAAGTTTGATTCTGAGAAAAGTCAACTTTTGTTAGCCGATATGTATTATTTGTTAGCCTATGGAGAGGAAAGGTTTTTTTCTGCTTTATCTTGGATGCAATTCTTTTCCATGGAAGGAAAAAAGTTTGTTGTTGACAATGATAATTTAAGAGATTCCTGTATCCAGAAAATATCTGAAGCAGAACAACGCCATCAATATGCCAGTTTATTTATCGGTCAGTTCAATGTGCTTAACATTATCGATAAGATCGAAGCTGCCAGAAAAGCTCAGACCGATGGAGAACCAGAATTATGTTTGATTAAAGCTGCTCAAGCAAAAGCAGAATCCAACGCAATTCTAAGTTCGATGGGTTTAACTGATGACAACATTGACGAATTTATTGAAAGCAAAATTAAAGCTGTGGAGAGAGTCATCTCAGAAAATTCTGCGGAAGGGATATTTCCAATTCTGGGTTATTCATATTACCAGTATGCTAACACTTTGAAAGAAACTGAAAAATATACAGTAATGATTTATTTAGAATACGCTTTAGAGATGAGTGAGTTAAGTATTTATTTCCCAGCAGAAGATGAAGTTCTGGGAAAAGTAAGCGAGTTCCAATTGAAAAGAGATTACCTTTTACTATTGATTGGTTTCTTAGTAGGAGTTCTGGTTACAGTAATAATCTTCATTATCGAAAGAGGCTGGTTTAAGAGAGCTCCGAAGTTGAAGTTTGTTAGGAAGAAGTGAAAAACCAGTCTAGGGTCTATGATAAACTATATTCTCATAATCTTCAGGCCCCACATAACCTTTAACTAAAGGAATACAGGCAGGAATTTTTTCTTTAATTAAAAATTGACAAATATTATCGGCTTCAATTGCTATTGCTCTGGCCCAATGAATATCTTCGTTATGGCCTTCCTCTTCAGCAAACTTTCTTAAACGACTTGCTCTCTCAAGTGCACCTTCTTCTGGAATATTTCCTTTTGTTAATCTCCTTATAAAAAAATAAGCTGAGTCTCTGGCATAATCAATAACTTTATGGCTGGGATGAAACATGATTGTCATATTATAATCAATTTTTTGTCTTTGTTGCTCTTCTTCGTCTCCAGTACAGTAAGGGGCAATCCAATCAAAGATTTGCAATCCTACTGTTTTACGTTTGTTCTTAAACAAATGATTTATACCGGTTCCACCCATCTCATTCTCGTCCTGGCCCTGGTAGTTATACAAATTAGACTCTTTAAAATGTTCAACAACACTTTCAAAATCTCCATTTAAGAAAATAGGCCAATTATCATTGATTCCAAACTCTTTTTCTATCTGGTTATCAGGACAATTCTTCAAACGATTTAAATATTCTTCTAATTTCATCTCATTAGCCACAAAATAATCTGTAAGTAATTATAAACCCCTGGCAAACCTCCGGAGAGGTTTGCTCGGGGAAAAAGAGGTGATAGATGTTTACTACTTGAGAATAGGCATTCATATTTAAATGTTTCGGTTATTTTAGTATTTTAGAGTAGTGAATAAAGTAATTGTTTTTCATAAGATTTAAAAGCCGGTATTTGAATCAAAAACTTTAATAACTGAACTATATTTTCTATTATATAATTCGATTAGTGAGGTATCATAAAATGAAGAAAATTATTTTTGGAATCATGTTTTTAATATTAGTCAATTCAGTTTTTGCTGCTGAGATGGATTTAGATACATTAAACAAAGAATTGGCCGGGAAAACTATTCCCAAACCAGTAGATAAATTGTTTGGAGATGAAAGGATTAATATCCATTTTGGTTTAGAAAATGGAGAAAAAGCAATTCTGGGATTGATCACTGAAAATGGTAAATTTAAGTCACTAACTGTTGGGAAACTGAAAAAAGTTTCATTAAACGTTTATACCTCAGAAAAAGTTGTTAAAGAGATTGAATCTGCCGAAGATTCTGCAAAAGCGTTAAAAGAAGCTTTCGATAAAAAAGAAATTAGATATAAAGCGGTAGGAATTTTTAATAAAATAAAATTTTCAGTTCTGTCAATGATTATTAAGATAGGTGGCGGTTTCAGTGAAGAAGTAGCTATTGAAGAAACAGAGAAGGAAGATGTTGCTGAAGAGAAAGAAGAAATAAAAGAAGAAGCCGATGAAGAAGAAACTACCGAGAATAAAGAAACAACAGAAGATACAGAATCAAGTGAAGAAAAAGAAGAAACTAATGATGAAGATGTTACTGATACTGAAGAAGAAGAAACAGAAGGAAATGCTCTTACCGGAGCAGTAACAGCTGAACCTACTGGGCCAGTAACCCATATTGTAGAACTCATTGACGGTGGTTTCGATAGGGACTCAATTACTATCAAAGTTGGTGATACGGTTGAATGGCATAATATGCGTGCAGGTTTTAGAATGGAAAAGGCAATGCTTGTTGGTGCACAATTATGTAACAAACTAAAAAGTACAATTTACATGCCTGGAGACCTTTACTCCTGGACATTCGATGAAGCGAGAACCTGTGTAATTGTTGACGCTATCTTTTCAACACAAACAATGAAAGTTATTGTTGAAGAATAGAAATTATTGGTGATAGATGTTGAAAATAGGATTTTTTGAGTTAGAACTTTGGGAAGAGAAAGTAATCAAAGAAGCTTTTCCTAAAGACAAATTGTTTTTCTCTAAAAAAAAACTCACTTTGCAATCTGCCAAGAAACATAAGAACTTAGAAGCGATAGCCGTATTTGTTCACTCAGTTGTTAACAAAGAAATTATTAGAAAATTACCGAAATTAAAATTAGTTACTACGATGAGCACTGGTTTTGATCATATTGATTTAGAAGAATGCAAGAAAAGAAAGATTGCTGTTTGTAATGTTCCAGTATATGGGGAAAATACTGTCGCCGAACATGCTTTTGCATTAATTCTTGCTTTAAGTAGAAAAATTGTTGACTGTGTAGAAAGAACTAAACATGGAAGTTTTGAATTGAAAGGACTAAGAGGATTTGATTTAATGGGAAAAACCATAGGGGTAATTGGTGGTGGGAATATTGGCCAACATGTTATTCGTATGGCTAAAGGCTTTGAGATGAATGTTTTAGTTTTTGATTTGTATAAAGATTCAAAGTTAGCCAAAAAAATGGGTTTCCAGTATGCAAGTATGGAAAAATTGCTTAAAGAATCTGAGATAGTAACTTTACATGTTCCTTACAATAAACATACTCATCATTTAATTAACAAAGAGAAATTAGCTTTAATGAAAAAGAACGCTTTCTTGATCAATACTTCCCGCGGCGGGATTATTGACACTGATGCTTTAGTAAATGCTTTGAAAAAGAAAAAGATTGCCGGAGCAGGATTAGATGTTCTGGAAGAAGAAACTGAACTGATTGAAGAAACCCAGCTTTTGAAAAAAGAGTTCACAAAAAATTACGACTTAAAGACAGTTGTTGAAAATCACATTCTCTTAGAAATGCCAAATGTAATCATCACACCGCATAACGCTTTCAATACGAATGAAGCTTTGATGCGAATTTTGGATACAACTATAAAAAATATTAAAATGTATAAAAGTGGAAGAAAGATTAATTTAGTGAAGTGAATTTATTCTGGGATTGAAGCTAAGCGGTAAAAACTAAGTGTTAATGCTGGTAAACCATCTTTCGCAGGCAATTGAACTGTCGAATCTTTAATTACCTGGTCGTCTAAAGGAACTTTTTTAGAAAAGTACTCAGACAATCTTCCTGCATTATCATAGCTTGAATCAGGCAGATATTTTTGAGGTAAATCAGCAAAGGTTTTACCTACTTCTGATAATTGTTCTAGATAAGAAGACAAGGAAAGATAAAGAATCCCTTCAAAATTTTCCTTTGCTTCTGAAACTGTATAGCCCTGTCCCCCATTTGAGTATGGTCCTATTTTTAACATTGGGTGAGCAAGAAGATTTTCAGGAACAGCCCCATAAAAAATCAATACTGGTACAACAACTTTTTCCATAACGGCTAGTAATAAGTTATTGTTTAAATCTTTTTTGGTGTTAAGATTCCAGTAAACTTTATATATGATGAATGCGTTATATATAATAGTGAGTATAAATGAATAATAAACATTTGGAAAGGGATTGTATTCCTTGTTTGTAAAACCAATTTTTTCTTAGTCATTACGATAATAAAATGTGGTGATTATTTTCCTTGGCCACAAACTCACAGCCAAATATATTAATTCTATAACCAAGCACGACGCGATGAAGCAATTCCTAGGGGGTGAACTTCATGGCAATAGAAAATAAAATGTTAGAAATCTTTGGAGTAAGAAAAGTAGAGATGTACCGAACAGGAATTGTTCTGGAATTAGAAAATGGACAGAGACTAAATAGAAAAGAAATTAGGGATTACAAACAAAATGGATTGTTTAAAAAAAACAACAATTCAGCCATTTTCTATGATGCTCTTCTAGGAACAATCAAAGTTTATTACTCAAAATAGTTTTTTTATTTTCTTTTTTTTCAATCAACAATTATATAAATAATAAAAGATTAATAGATAAAAAAGAGGTAAGCAAAGGAACAAGTTCCTTTTTACCTTTTTTGTAATCCATGTTACAAAAAGAGGTGTATATTATGAGATTAAAAAATAAAGTTGCGATTATTACTGGCAGTAGAAGGGGAATTGGCTTTGGAATTGCTGAAGAGATGGCTAAAGAAGGAGCGAAAGTTGTTATTTCTGATATTAACCAAAGAGATTGCGAGAAAGCCTGCCAGAAACTGAAGAAGTATAAAACAAAAACATTGGCAGTTAAGTGTGATGTTTCTAAAAAAGAAGAAGTTGATAACCTAATTCAGCAGACAATTAAAAAATTTAAACGAATTGATATTCTTGTCAACAATGCAGGGATTGTTAAATTCGCTCCCCTGCTAAAGAAAACAGAAGAAGACTGGGATCAAACAATTGATATTAATCTAAAAGGTGTTTTTCTTTGTACAAAAGCTGCTGCTCCCTACATGGTAAAACAGAAGTCAGGGAAGATTATTTCCATTGCTTCCATTGCCGGGTTTATTGGTTTTGATACTATCTCTGATTATTGTGCATCTAAAGGCGGGATAGTTACAATGACAAAAGAGTTTGCTTTAGAGTTAGCCAAATATAATATTAATGTTAATGCAATTGGTCCTGGTGTGATAAAAACGAAAATGACTGCAGGAATGTTAGCAAACAAGAAACAGAAAGCAGGTTTGTTAGCCCAAACACCATTAGGAAGATTTGGAATGCCCAAAGATATTGGTAAAGCTGCAGTCTACTTGGCTTCAGACGACGCTAACTTTGTTACCGGACATACTTTAGTAGTTGACGGCGGTTGGTTAAGCAGATAGAATTACTGACAAGAATTGTTTTGGATTAATCCTCTTTTTAGATTTTTTATTTGTT
>CAZIMI010000002.1:0-24667 GCA_964540325.1 uncultured Methanosarcinales archaeon
CCTTTAATTTGGTTTTTCACAGTCTTCTTATTTTATATAATATTTATACCCATCTTGGGAGATTTTAGCACTTACTTTGTGAACTTAATTATCCCAATGACATTAGTTAGTGGATATTTTTTAAGTAAAGTAAAATGGAAAACGAAATATTGGTTAATAGGAAGTTTGGTTTTTATACCAGCATATATATTGTTTAATCAGTTAAATAAGGGAGTACTCGAGTACGTTCCTCGTTTTATGGACTTTTATTTATCAAGGTTAACAAATTTTGATTGGAATTTTTTGTTTACTTATACTGGAAGCTCCGGCCCTTTGTTCTTTTTTTCATTTAAAGCAATTATGCTTGCCTATATTATTTCTGCAATTTTAATTATTTATTTCTTTATTTTTAAAGATAAAAATACTAAACAGTACTTTTTAATATTTTTTATTGCCTTTTCTTTTGCATTTAATGTTGTTGTTGCACAAGAATATTTATTTCATACTAATCATCCTGATCCTGGAGAAGCCATTAATGATTTTGTAGATTATTATGAAACAAACAAAGGGAATTTTATCAAACCTTTTTATACTAATAATGTAGCGATGTTATTTTATTTAGATCGGCATTATCTTCTAGATTTGAACGGAAAAAATGAAAAATACCATTACATGGGAGTTTATGGAGAATATATGGAAAAGATTAATAGATTAATTGAGCAAAAGGGAGGTACTGTTTTTCTTTTAGCTCATCCTCCTACTCCAAAAGACAATCCGTTATGGGATTTGGCAGATACTTGTGATTTAAAGAAAGAATTTAAATCTAAAGGAAGGACTTTTGTTTATATTTTTGAATGTTAGTTTTTCTTTTAGAAGCATTTTCCAGAAGATTAATAAATTGACAGAAGAAAGTTAAGTGATATGAGCGCTAGAAAATTTGCTAAGGATGCTGGTTTGATGAGTATTACTCAAGCTATTTTGGGTCTGCAGGCTTTTTTATTGCTGCCAATTTTAACTAAGTTTCTTGGAGCAACAAATTTTGGTATTTGGTCGCAGATTAGTATTACAGTTTCTTTATTGGGCGGGTTTGCTATGTTGGGTTTGGGGCAAGCAGTATTAAGATTTATAAGCGGTCAGGAAAATAAAGAAAAAGTAAGTAAGGAATTTATTTCTGTTATTTTTATTTCTATTGTTACAGCGATAGTTTTTGGAATTTTAATTTTCATCTTTTCAGATAAACTTGGATTATTATTAACTCATGTAACTGGTTCTGGTTTCTTTTTTAAATTTGTTATTTTGCTACTGTCATTAAGCGTTATTCATCGTTTATTTGCAAATTTTTTTATGGCTAAAGAAAATGTAAAATTATACTCTTCAATTGAAATAGCAAGAGCAGCATTAGAATTAGGATTGATTTACATTTTTTTATCAAAGGGATATGGTTTGTTGGGATTAATTGGAACTTTTATATTAGTAAAATTAACAATAATTTTTTTAGGGTTATTAAATGGAAGGAAATATTTAAAGTTAGCAAGGCCTTCCCTTAAAGTGATTAAGCCTTATCTCAGTTTTAGTTTGCCCCTTACAATCCTGCCAATATTAACATGGACAATTCAATCTGGAGACCAATATATCATTGGTTTTTATTTTGGGGCTAAAGCTGTTGGAATTTATGGATTAGCTTATTCTCTTTGTTTTATGATAAGAACTTTGTTAAATCCAATAACTTTAATTCTTACTCCTGCATTATCAAGGGCATGGAATAAAGGCAATTGGAAAGAGGTAAGGACTTATTTTAAATATTCTTACAAATATCTTTTTATGATTGCAATACCTGCAGCTTTTGGATTAAGTATGCTATCGGAACCGATTATAAAACTTATTTCTACAACAGAGTTTATTGGGGGAAGTATATTAATTCCTTTTATTTCAGCTGGATTTGTTTTATACCCCTTTTGGACGTTGGGAGCCCGTTTTCTTTTTCTGAAGAAAGAAACAAAGAAATTTACTAAAGTTATGCTTTTTCTTGTTATAATTAATATTTTGTTAAATATACTCTTAGTTCCTTTTTTAGGGCCTTTGGGTGCAGCAATTAGTACATTAATCACTTTTGGAATTTCGGCAGCGATAGGGATCAGATTGCTTAAAGACATGGGCTTTGGTTTAATGGGGAAATTCTTGTTCAAATGCGTATTTTCTTCTGTTTTGATGAGCGTGGCAATATTAATTCTTAGAAATATATTAGTTATGAATGAAATTATAAAACTAGGCATTATTGTTGTTATTTCTGTTGCTGTTTATTTTTTAATATTGTTTTATCTAAAAGGAATTAGTAAAAGCGAGTTGAGATTTTTTAGAACATTAGTTTTTAGTGGAACATAATAAAAAAAATTACATAAACGAGATAGCTTTTGGGTCAAGTATGAATTAAGCCTCAGTTATAGTGGGTGGCAGAGACAGTCACACCGAAGTATGCGATGGCCTATGACAGAAGGACATTTTTCTGGGATAAAAAGAGGGTATGGTGAGTGTGCAGATGCAAAAAAGATAAAAAACATACTTCTCGAATTGAAAAGAGGTGGTTGGATATATGATAATGTTAGAAAGTATGGGAGAATATAACTGTTAATCGAAGGGGAACCAGATTCATTTGATTAATGCGACACAGCAAAGGAATAACTATATTAAAAAACCATAACATTTATAAATTTAAATAAGGAAGAGATTGTTAAGGTTAACTTGTCTTTAAGGTGAAAAATGGAGATAAAATTAAATGAAGGGATTGCAGAAAAATTAAAAAAAAGAGTTGAAAGTACTGATGAGTTTAAAAGTATGGAAGAATATGTAAACTACATTCTAAAACAAGTAGTTGAAAGATTGGGTCGCGGGACAGATACAAATATGATATCAATTCCAAACGATTTAGCAAATAAAATCAGAGAAAAAATAACAGAGTCCGGTTTCAATTCGCTTTCTAGCTATGTAGTTTATGTTTTAAGGCAAACACTTTCCGGTATAAAAATAGACCAAGAAGAAGAAGAAAAAGTTATTTCAGAAGAAGATAAAAAACTTATTGAAGCCAGACTAAAAGATTTGGGTTATGTTGGATTGAAATTAAAATGATCTGTGAAGCTCTAAACAAGTATCTTAATAAAATGTTAAAATGAAAAGACATAATGTAATCTTAATTGTATTGGATGGAGCAAGAGCTGATAGGATAAAAAAAATCCCTAATCTTAATAAAACAATTTTAAATGGGACGTTGTTTAGTTCAATGATAACATATGCACCATCAACAATTGCATCACATTATGCTATATTTAGCGGTACTTACGGTAGTGAAAATGGGTGTAATAATTATTGGGCAGGACCAAACTTTAAAAAAGATCAATTTAAAACATTACCAGAATACCTTAAGCGAGAAAGTTATTTCACTGCAGCAGATTCCATAAATGAATTGGCATTACCTCCCCAGGGTATTGATAAAATGAATGTTCATAATGAATATTCAGATAATCTATGTGAAAGACATAGTCAAATGCTTAAAGAAATTTCAAAGAAAAAACCTTTTTTTTTATACTTCAATTATAGTAAGATTCACGCTTCAACAACAAAAAATGTAATGGATAAAACGACTGGTGAATATGATGAAACATATTATAAAAATAAAGAAAAAAATTCAGCTATGTTTGATGAATATATGAAAGAAGCTGATGATTATGTGGGAGTTATGATGAAACAGATTCAGGATTTGGGGCTTGATAAAGATTCAATTATTATTATTATGTCTGATCATGGAACGAGTATCGGAGAAAAGTTTGGTGAAAGAAGGTATGGAATTTATTGTTATGATTATTCAATCAGAACTTTCGCTTTATTTATACAGCCCAACATATTTCCAAAAAAAGAAATAAAAAAACAAGTCAGAACAATTGATATCTTACCAACGATAATGGAAATATTAGATATTAAAACGATAAAAAATTTGCCTAGATTAAGGGGCCAAAGTCTAATTCCAATTATCAATGAAAATGAAAAAGGTATGAGATTAGCATTCACCGAAACAGCAACATTTGATGAACCAAGCAGAAGAAAACCAAATATAGGTTCTATAAGGAGTGATAAATGGAAAATTATCTTTAATAAAGTAACACAAACATTAGAACTTTATGATCTTAAGAAAGATCCTTTTGAAGAGAATAACTTAGCTGGAAAAGGAATAGAAGAAGAAAAATTATTATTTCATGTATTGAAAAACGAGATGGAAATAGAGGATTAAAATACTTTGGGCAACAAGATTAAGTATTTAAACTCATAAGAGGAGGTTAATAAAAAAATGGTGGAAAAAGAAACAGCAGAACATTTTGATAATGTTGCTTCAGTTTGGGAAAATAAAGTTTGGGTCAATAAAGAAGAGTTTGATGAGAAAGTACTTGGAGTGGCTTCGTTGAATGGAGAGGAGATTGCTTTAGATATAGGAATAGGCACTGGAGCACTAGCGAAGAAAATGCCAGTGAAAGAAATGCATGGGTTAGATATTTCTCAAGGAATGATGGAAAAATGTCCTTTACCAAGGCATAGATTGCATATTGGAGCAGGAGAAAGGGCCCCATTTATGGATAATACGTTTGATTTAGTAACGGGTAGAAATTTACTAAAGCATGTTACTGATATTCCTTTGGTTTTGACTGAGATGAATAGAATTCTCAAGCCAGGAGGTAAATTGTTAATTGTAGAAAGCACTCCTTTTACAAGAGAACAATGCGATATACCCACTATGGCAATGCGCGTTGTTGAACCTTACCACCCTCGGTTTTTTTCAAAAGATGAATTAAATGAGATGGTGGAAAAAGAAGGATTTGAAGTTAAGGCACACGCTTTAGAAGTAATGAAGCAGAAGTGGCTTCAAAGATGGGCAAAAGCAAAGAATGCTACACCAAATCAGATAGAGAGAATTTTTCAAATATACAAAGATGCTCCGGATTTTTTTATCCAAGAACAGCACGTTGAATTGTTCGAAGAAGAAAAGGAAATTTTAAATGATTTTCCTTGGAGTATCCTGCTTGCTGTTAAAAAGAGTTAATTAAAAATTATTATTGGCAGAAAGAGATTAATTGTTGATGATTTAGTAATCATAATCTTATTTGATTTATCGTAACAGATATCATTTCTTCTTCTTTGTTTTTTTTTGATTTGTCTATTACTAACCAAGGCACTTCTATAAGTTCTTTGATATAAAGTTCGGATTTGTGTTCCCAGAGGAATTTTTCACCAAAAGCCTCACCATGGTCAGAAGTTATGATTATTCTTCCTTTTAGATTATTAATGAGTTTTTCAATTTCTTTTAAGACAAAAATTAAGTTGTCTTTGTAGAGTTTTATTATTTTCTCCTTTTTTAGCTTCCCTTTTTTAGCGAGTTCAAATGGATTAGTATCAGAGACATGGTGTCCATCATTTGTAGAAGCATCAAGTTTAAGAAAAGGATAGTGGGGCTGTATAAAGTGGATTACAAAACGTTTTGTAGGATAGTCATCAATTAATCTAAGAGTTGCTTCTCTAACTGTATGGGGTAAAGTTGTTTTGTATTTTTTATCCCAACCATATCTCCACACATCTTCCAGTTTATACACCCAATTTTTAATACTTACATCGTTTCCCGTAGTTCTCTCTTTATGTATCATGGGAGTTCCCGCAATATAAACAATATCATTATATTTTTTTTTAAACGTTTTTCCTGTCCATTCACCAGTTTGTGACCCTAAAGATATTTTCTTAGTTAGTTCGCCTTCAATAAAGTTCACTTCTTTGAAGATGTCATAACGGCAGGCATCAAGAATTATCAGATAATCAAAATCTTCCTCTAAAATGTTTTCTCCCTTGTGTTTAATGATGTGTTTAAAAATTCTTTGAAGTGCACATTTATAAAGAGTGCGGGCTAGAGGAATGGTCTGAAAAAATTTTTCAATGGTTTCTTTTATCATCTTTTGATGTGTTAATTCTAAATTGCATATGTTTTAAAATCAATTTTTGATAACCTAAATTCTTTCGTAAACAATTTTGTCATTTTGTTTTCCTCCTTTTTTCAGTTAAGTATCAGTAAATACTTACTGTTTTTTGGAGTTTCAACAAAATTATTTACATTCTCATAAAATGAAAAAACTAACCAACTTCAAAAACTAAATCATCATAACTCTTACCTGTCACATCAATATACTTAGCTTTCAAGTTCGCTGCTAAACCACCATCATCTCCTTCTTTATCTCCGACGACAATAATTTTGGAGAAGTCTTGCATATTCCTCCCTAATTCTTTTAGAGCATCATCTACCATTCTAGTGCTCGGTTTTCTTCTGGTTTGTTCTTTCACAAAAACCGGGTCAAAATCAACCTCATCTTTCTTGGCTTCGACATAAGCCGCATCTGCATCTGGGCAGTACTGCCAATTATCAATTTTAATTCCTTTCTGACTTAATTCATCATTTATGTAACTATTGATCTCTTCTACTCTTCGGCAATCAAATAATCTTCTAGCTACTCCTGTTTGATTGGTGACTACTACTTTAGTAGTTTTATATTTGGTTTGTAAATAAGAAAGCAAACCCAAAGTATCATCTTTAAAAGTTAATAGCTCTTTCCAATTATCTTCTTTGCCAAAAAAACCAGTATCTTTAATCAAAGTGTCATCCCGATCGATAATTAATAATAATTCACTCATTTTAATTTCCCCTTTAATATATTCAATAATCTTAGTGGTGGACATCGGCGGTTCAGTAGTGTATCTCATCTCTCCACCCACAGATTTAATTGCTTCTCTTTCGGCAATGATTCCAGGAGTTGTTTTGTTAATAAAATCAGGCCCTTTGATATAAAAAGAAGGCTTCAGTGAATTTATCACTTCCACCCCTTTCTTAAAGTCAGTAATCACAACATAATCTACATATTTAATATTTGCAACAAAATAAGCTCTTAATTGATCAGTGTAAATAGGTCTTCCTGAGCCTTTACGAGAAGTAACAAATCCATCTGCAGTAATTGAAACAAAAAGAATATCGCATTCATTTTTAGCAGATTCAAAATGAAGAACATGACCGGGATGAGTTAAGTCAAAGCCGCCATGACATAAGCCTACTTTTTTACCCGCTGCTTTCAATTCATTAATCTTACTCACTGAATCCTCAAAAATCAAAATATTTTCTGAAGTGTACTGTTTGATTGCATTTACAGGAAGCATTTTTAGAGTTCGTCTTTCATCATTAATAAAATTTCCCCACCTATTTTCTATTTTACCAATTATTAATGATAGAAAAAGTAGATTTCAATTACATAGGATTTATAAATGAATTCAGAAATAAAAAACCAGAGATTAGTATGGAAATAAATACTATAAATAAAAAGACAATTTTGGTTTCAGGAGGTGCAGGGTATGTTGGTTCTGTACTGGTTCCTAAACTAATTGCCCAAGGATACAAAGTCAAAGTATTTGATACTTTCTGGTTCTGGGATTCTCCTAATGAATACATAGAAAAATTGGGTTTAAAAGATAATTCTAATCTAAAAATTATTAAAGGTGACTTAAGACATATTGAAGATGTTAAGAAAGCAGTAGAGGGAGTGGATACAGTTATCCAATTAGCTTGTATTTCAAATGATCCTTCATCCGATTTAGATCCTGATTTTACGTACTCAATAAATTATGATGGGAATATAAAGATTATTGATGAAGCGAAAAAAGCAGGTGTTAAAAGATTTGTTTACGCTTCTTCAAGTAGTGTATATGGGATTAAAAAAGAACTTAACGTTACAGAAGAGATGGAATTAAAACCTTTAACACAATACTCAGAATTAAAAATAAAGGTTGAAAAATATTTACTTAACGCTTTTGATGAAAATTTTAAGGGAGTAATTATCAGACCTTCTACAGTTTGTGGTTATTCACCGAGACAAAGGTTAGATGTTGTTGTCAATATTTTAACTAATTTTGCTTTTAATAAAGGGAAAATTAAGGTTTTCGGTGGTGAACAATTAAGACCCAATATCCATATAGACGATATGGCTGATCTTTACGTTCAATTAGTAGAAGAAGATATTGATAAGATAAATCGTAAAATTTACAATGCTGGTTGGGATAATTTGAAAGTGATAGAAATCGCTAATTTAGTGAAAGAAGTTATTGGAGATATAGAATTAGAAATAGAACCAACAAATGACAATAGGTCATATCATGTTTCTTCTGAAAAAATCAAGAATGAATTGGGTTTTGTGGTGAAGAAAACAGTAAAAGATGCGATTTTAGATTTAAAAGAAGCATTTGAAAAAAATATGTTGCCAAACATTGACGATGATCGTTATTATAACATGAAATTAGTTAAAAAGATACTAGGAATTGATCCCCAAAAAGAAAATGTAAGCAAAAAATCAATTGTAACGGGGGGAGCGGGTTTTATTGGTAGCCACATGGTAGAATGTTTACTAAAAGAAAAGCATAAAGTAATTGCCATTGATAATTTTTCAAACGGACAAATTGATAATGTCAAAATTTTTGAAAACAACCCGGATTATGAATTTAAGAACATTGATTTGTCAAAAGAATTTGATGATTCTTTTTTCAAGAATACGGATTACGTTTTTCATATGGCTGCATTAGCAGATATTGTACCTTCAATAAAAGAACCAATTAGATACCATGAAGCAAACGTTACAGGAACTTTAAAAGTTCTTGAAGCCTGCAAAAAATATAATGTCAAAAAAATTGTTTATAGTGCATCATCTTCTTGCTATGGAATTCCAAACAAATATCCAACAGATGAAAATGCAAAGATAGAACCCATGTATCCATATGCTCTTACAAAATATGTTGGAGAACAGTACGCATTATTTTGGAATAAGTTGTATAAAATCCCCGTAATCTCATTAAGATACTTTAATGTTTTTGGGACAAGAGCCAGAACAAATGATACATATGGAGCGGTGTTTAAAGTTTTCTTGAAACAAAAATTAGAAAACAAACCTTTAACCATTGTAGGAGATGGTACCCAAACAAGAGATTTTACCTATGTTACAGATATAGTTAAAGCTAATTTGCTAGCTGCGAAATCTGATGTTGATGGAGAGATTATTAATATTGGTACTGGCAAACCTCAACCCATAAATTATCTCGCTAAATTGATTAGTGGTCCAGAATATCCCATAAAAAACATCCCTAAACGTCCTGGAGAACCAGACTCTACTCATGCTGAAACTACTAAAGCAAAAAATTTACTTAAATGGGAACCAGAAGTTTCTTTTGAAGAAGGAGTGAAAATCATGTTAGAAAACATTCATTATTGGAAAGATGCGCCTTTATGGACTCCCGACAACATTAAAGAAGCCACAGAAGATTGGTTCAAATACTTAAGTCCTAATCAATAAATAATTTGAGGTTATAACTATGGAAAATCGATATACACAACTGAAAATCTTTCATTTTAAAGAAAAAATAGATTCTTTGCCAATATCAAATCCAAAAATATTATCTCCAATACACATTAGGATTAAGCCTACAAATGTGTGTAATCATAATTGTAAATATTGTGCTTATAGGGCAGAAAATTTACAGTTGGGTCAAGATATGGAAATCAAAGATTCTATTCCTAAAGAAAAAATGATAGAAATAATTGATGACTTGATAGAAATGGATGTTAAAGCTGTAACATTTAGTGGCGGCGGTGAACCCCTAATTTATCCGCACTTTCTTGATACTATAAAAAAATTATCGAAAACTAATATCAAATTTTCATCTTTAACTAATGGTGCAATGCTTAAAGGAGAAATTGCCGAAATTTTTGCTAAGTATGGAACCTGGATTAGAATTTCGATTGATGGCTGGGACGATGAAAGTCACTATTCATACAGAGGAGTAAAAGGAGATTTCACAAGAATCATGGAAAATATTGAAAATTTTCAGAAACTAAATGGAAAATGCCTTTTAGGAATAAGCATAATTGTTGATAAAAATAATTCTTCACACATTTATGAATTAGTTGAAAAATTAAAAGAAACAGGTGTTAAAACTGTAAAAGTATCACCTTGTATTATTAGTAATTCAGGGAAAGAGAACAATGAATATCACCAACCAGTATTTGAAGTTGTAAAAGAACAGATTGCCAAAGCAAAAACTCTTGAAGATAAAAACTTTGAAATTTACGACGCTTACCATACACAATTAGAATCTTTTGAAAAAAAATATCAATGGTGCCCATACCTACAAATACTCCCAATCATCGGTGCAGATTCCAACATTTATTCTTGCCAAGATAAAGCTTATACCAAAGAAGGACTTATTGGATCAATTAAACATCAAAGATTCAAAGAATTTTGGTTTTCAGACAAAAATAAATTTATCACAGTTAATCCACAATTAAATTGTAATCACCATTGCGTATCAGATAAAAAGAATAAGATGATCCTTGAATATTTGAATACTGATCAAGAACATTTATATTTTGTCTAAGAGATAATAAAATCAATTCAATAATTTAAATAACAAATAAAATCATAAAAAATGGATTTGGAAAACTTAAAACAAAAAGCAAAATTTAACCGTAAACAAATCATTGAACTTGCTATTAAAACTGGACACTCCCATTTAGGAGGTTCATTGTCAACTGTTGAAATAATTGTTTCTTTGTATAATTTATTCATAAAGGAAAATGACAAATTTATCTTAAGTAAAGGACATGGAAACCTTTGTTATTATCTAGCTCTTCAAGAGAAAGGATTTTCTCCAAAATTCTCGGGCCACCCTGATATAGACAAAAAAAACGGAATTTATTGTACTACTGGTAGTCTTGGACATGGGCTACCTATAGGGGTTGGAATGGCTTTTGCTAAAAAAATTTCAAACAAAGAAGGACATACATACGTTTTATTAGGTGATGGAGAATGCCAAGAAGGAACTACTTGGGAATCATTATTATTAGCTAAACGATTTAAATTAGATAACTTAACAATTATTGTTGACCATAATAAACTTCAAGCGTTAGGTGCCATAAATAACTTCTCAGGAGATGATAATTTGAAAAAAAAATTTGAATCTTTTGGTTTTAAAACAATTGAAATTGATGGCCATGATTTTGAAGAAATATTAATAGCATTAGACAAAAAAAGTATAGAACCAAATTTTCCTCTAGCAATTATTGCTCATACTATTAAAGGTAAAGGGATAAGTTTCATGGAAAATGATCCAAAATGGCATACACGATTACCAAACGAAGAAGAGATTATACAAGCTAATGAGGAATTAAAGTGAGAAAAGAATTTGGAAAAGCGATAGTTGAACTTGCCGAAAAAGACCCCAATATTGTTTTAATTGTTGGAGACATTGGTTATGGGATTTTTGACGAATTTAAAACAAAATTTCCAAATAGATATTTTAATTTTGGCATTTGTGAACAAAGTATGATTGGTGCTGCAGCTGGAATGGCTTTAGAAGGGTTAAAACCTTATGTTTACACGATCACACCTTTTTTAATAGAGAGGCCTTTTGAACAAATAAAATTAGATATTGACCAACAAAATGTAAATGTTAAATTAGTTGGTTATGCTGACTATCCAAATCAAGGACCAACACACACTGAACTTGATGGAGAATATATAATGAAACTATTTAAGAATATTAATTCTTATTTCCCAAAAAATTCTCCAGAAACAAGAGATGCTATATTTAAGTCCTATACCTCGAATAGTCCTGCATTTATAAGTTTGAAAAAAGATAAATCAAACAATGTTAAAAATCAAGAGGAAATTAAAATGAACCAACTGAATATCATAACATCTTTGCACCAGGGTACAAAACGAGATTACGTTAGTAGAATGAATGATAATAAAGTAACATGCATGGAAATTGCTAGAAGATATAGCCAAGAATATTGGGATGGAGATAGGAGGTATGGGTATGGAGGGTATAGATACATACCCAGAAGATGGGAACCAGTAGCTAAACAACTCATTGAAAAATACAATCTTACAAACAATTCAAAAATATTAGATGTTGGTTGTGGTAAAGCATATTTACTTTTTGAGATAAAGAAAATTCTTCCCGGTTGTAAGGTAGTTGGTTTTGATTTTTCTGAATATGCTATCAACAACGCTAAGGAAGAAATAAAAGAAAGACTATTTGTTCATAGGGCTCAAGACCCTTACCCTTTTGAGGATAAAGAATTTGACCTTGTTATTTCAATTACCACTTTTCACAACCTTTACATCAATGATTTGAAACCAGCTTTGCAAGAGATGGAACGCGTTGGTAAAAATAAGTATCTGGCGGTTGAAAGTTATAGAAATGACAAAGAATTATTTAATCTACAATGTTGGGCTCTAACAGCCGAGGCATTTTTTAAACCAGAAGAATGGGTTTGGTTATTTAATGAATTTGGATATAGTGGAGATTACGAATTTATTTATTTTGAATAATTTAAATGAATAAAAAATGAAACATCTTTTGAAGAAGGTGTTAAAATTATGTTAGAAAATATTGATTACTGGAAAGATGCTCCTTTATGGACACCTAAAGAGATTGAAAAAGCTACAAAAAGTTAGTTTAAATATTTGAAATAGACATAAAAGTTATAAGGTATTTATTAAGCAATAAAACATATTTGAATAAAAATGAGCAAGATAAAAATTCTTATTTTAGGAGGCACGAGTTTTGTAGGAAGACATTTATTTAAATATTTGGGTAAAGATCATGCCGTGGCTACTTTCTTTAGTAAAAAATTAGATAACGGGATATTTTTTGATTCTTTATCTTCTGATTTATCACGGATTCTAGAAGATTTAGGGCCTTTTTCTCATGCAGTGATTCTATTGGGAGATACCAATCCTGAAACTTGTGCAGAAGATATTAGGAAATCAAACGCATTAAATGTTACTAGTATGAAGTCAATTATTAAATGTTTAAATAATTATGAGGTAAAACCCGTTTTTACTTCTTCTGAATTTGTGTTTAATGGAACAAAAGGAAATTATGTTGAAGAAAATGCTACGAAGCCCATTCTCATATATGGGAAACAAAAGATGGAGATTGAGAATTATATACAGAATACTTGTGATCAATATGTCATTGTTAGACTTTCTAAAGTTTTTGGTTTTGAAAAAGGTGATGGGACTATTTTCACTAACTGGTTGACGGCTATTGATAAAAATCAAAAGATACTATGTGCGAATGATCAAATATTTTCTCCTGTTTACATAAATGATGTAGTAAAATCTATAGTCCGTTTGATTCATTATGACTGTAACGGTGTTTACCATATATCCGGTAATAAATCATTTAATAGATTGGACCTTTTTAAAATGGTTATTGGTTATGTAAAGGATTATTCAGATATAAAGATAAATATGGTAGAATGTAGTATCCATGACTTTCATCTTAAAGAAAAAAGACCTTTAAACATTTCAATGAAACCAGATAAGTTAATAAAAACTATTGGAATTAAATTACATGATACTGACAAAGTTTGTAGAGATATAGTACGAAATCATTTCAAAACTTAATAGTCGATAAATACGGGAGGCATATGACTATGAAAAAAATTTTAAAAAGTTCTTTGGTAAAACGAGATAAAAACGCAAAATCATTGTCTTATTTTTGTACAAAAGATTTGGTCTTGATTAAAAGAGATATAATTAAACAGTTAATCGAGGAATCTGATAGGGATGGTGCTTGTGATATTAGACTTTCGTTACATAAATCTCCTGCTAAAGATTTTCATAACATGATTATTTTACAACGTAAAGAAAACTATTATAGAGTACACAAACATGAAAATAAGGCGGAAGCTTATCAAATGATTGAAGGGAGAATGGCTATTTTTATTTTTGATGATATTGGAGATATAATAGATTCGCATGTTTTGAGTCCAGAAACAAATTTTATTTATAGAATAGGTGCTAATAAATTCCATGTTACAGTTCCTTTGACAAATTTTGTGATTTTTCATGAATCAAAAATAGGGCCTTTTATAAGAGAAGGAGATAGTATTTTTGCCGATTGGGCTCCAAATGGTTCCGATCCTAATGAAGCAAGAAAATATTTTGATTTGCTTTTAGGTAAAATCAAAGACAATGTGGGGGATTGAAAACGAATAAATCATTGAATATAATAACTCCGTTACATAAAATAACAAACAGGAATTATATGAGTAGAATGAATGACAATGAGGTGGAATGTATGGTAGTTGCAAGAAAGAATAAGTTTTTTAAAATAAATCCGTCCATTGTTTGTAATCATCATTTGTAGCTGATAAAAAAAATAAGATTGTTTTTGAGTATTTAAATACAGATAAAGAACATTTAGATTTTGTTTGAAAAAATGTGTATCTACTCAGACTATAATTCAACCAAATTTAAAAAACAGGTATTTTTGATAATTGATTTAGGGTCTCCATCAAATTTTAAGCTATTTTTTTATAAAGAATAATCATAACCTTTTTATAGGGGTGTGTTTTTTAAATTTTTATAGGGGGAAATCTAAATGGAATATTCACATCATGTGCAAAAGATAAAAAAAATAATGCTTGTTTTACCTAATGGTTTATGGTCTGGAGTCAGACAGTTTAACATACACCCATATTCACTTTGTATTTTAGGTGCTATACTAAAAGAAAAATATGATGTGAAAATATTAGACACTAACCTTGAAAATTTAACATTGGAAGAAACGGCAGAGTGTATTCTTAAATATTCTCCAGATGTACTTGGAATAAGTGGTATGTCTATTGAATATGCTCAATCATGTCATCAACTCGTTAACATTATCAAGCAAAAAATGCCTCAAATTATAACTGTACTTGGAGGAGTTTACCCAACAACCTTACCAGAATATGCTATTAAAGACAAAAATGTAGATTTCTTAATACTTTCAGAAGGGGAGATTCGTTTTCCAAAACTTTTAAAAGCATTAGAAGAAGGATTAGATATTGAAGGTTTTGAAGGAATAGGATATAAAAAGGATGGTTCTCCCATTATTAAACCGCATACAAATTATATTGATGACTTAGATCCACTACCTTTTCCTGATTATAATTTAGTTAACTTCAAAAAATATTGCAATAAGAATAATAAATACTCACCTTATAATAATCCAAGATATTTACCATATGCTGTGATGATGTCATCAAGGGGTTGTCCATTTAATTGTGTATATTGTAGTATCAAACACATACAAGGTAGAAAATGTCGTATGAGGTCTGCTGAAAATGTTTTAAAAGAGATTGACTGGCTTGTTAAAGAACAGGGGATAAAGGAGATTATTTTTTTAGATGATAATTTGATGCTAGACAGAAAGAGGATTGACAAAATCCTTAATGGATTGATTGAAAGAAATTATGATTTACATTGGAAAGCAACTAATGTACCAACATTCGCTCTGGATGATGAGTTACTAGAGCTTATGAAAAAAAGTGGTTGCTATCAAATTTCATTACCAATCGAATCGGGTAATTCAGAGGTTCTAAAGAATGTTATTCACAAACCGTTGAATCTTGAGAAAGCACTTAAAGTCATAAAAAAAGCTAAGGAACTAAACTTTGAAATTGCTTGTCTTTTCGTAATAGGCTTACCTGGTGAAACATGGAATCAAATATTAGACACAGTTAATTTTGCAGACAAGGTAAATGTAGATTGGGTTGTTTTTTCTATCGCTACACCCCTTCCTAAAACAGAATTATATGAAATTGCCAAAGAAAACAATTATCTTGAACCAGATTTTAGTTTTTCTAATTTCAAATTTTTTGGATTTGGACATGGAAGCATCACAACAAAAGAATTTACACCCGAAGAATTACATATGGTTAGAGCAATCGAATGGGATAGAATAAATTTTAAAACTCATGAAAAAAGAAAAAAAATAGCTTTAATGAACAGTATCACAATGAAAGAACTTCACGATTGGAGAGTTTCAACTAGGAGAAATGCTGGAGGTTACGTAAAATATAATAATGAAGAAAAGTCAAATTAAAGGTGTTTTTAGATTTAAAAAGATTTAAATAACAAATAATTTCACATTGGATAAACAAGAAAAACAAATTATAAGTTTTATATAAGATCAAAAGTTGAAGATTCTTTTAGTTTTACTTTATGCTGTATTAAGTATGGACGATCTGGCGATAGTTATGGAAAAAATATTAGACATTTAGAACAAAAAGCAAAGAAGCACCGTAAGCAGATTATTAACTTTGCTATGAAAACTGGACATTCTCACATCGCGGGTTCATTTTCGGCAGTAGAAATACTTATCTCTTTATATGATGAACTGAGGTTACAAGAACAGATATACTGTAGTAACATAAACTTTAAATACTAAGAATGGCGGCATTTTTAAGTTAATATATTTGTTTTAAAGATGGAGGTAAAATGAGTAAATTAGAACTTATTGAGCAATATGTAACTGGAAGCAACCTTACTGTTAGTTTTCCAAAGATGGTTTTGGCTTTGATTCTAGCTGCGATTTTATCTTATATTCTTGGTAGAATTTATGTGCGTTATGGAACAGCATTATCAAATAGAAAAAAATTAGCTAATAATTTTGTAATCCTAGCAGCTACAACAACATTAGTAATTACTATTATTAAGTCTTCTTTAGCCCTTTCTTTAGGTTTGGTGGGAGCATTATCTATTGTTCGATTTCGTGCAGCTATAAAAGAACCAGAAGAATTACTATATTTATTTTTAGTGATTGGAATGGGGCTTGGTCTTGGAGCAAATCAATTTTTAATAACTATAGTTGCGTTTGGTATAATCATTTTATTATTAATAATTAACAGCAAATTCTTAAAGCATTCTGAGTTCCAAAACATGAATTTGCTTGTGGCAGGGGAAAAATCTGAAAAGACAAACGAAAAAAGTTTTGTAAACATTCTAAAAAAATATTGTTCTGAAGTAAAATTAAAAAGGCTTGAGAGTACAGATAATGAAATAGAAGTTTCATTTTTAGTTAACCTTAAATCGTTTGACAACCTGACTAAAGCAAGAAAGGATTTGGAATCCTTAGATAATTCTATCCGAATCACTTATCTTGAAAGAGATGTGGCTTGATGATAATCAAAAAAGAGCAGAAAAAGAATATCATAAAAGATATGTTTAGGTTATTGATTTCTAAAATATTAAATAAAAAAGTGCGTATTTGTTTTTTTATCTTTGTCTGTTTAGGGATCTTAGTTTTGGGAATGTCTGTTGGTTTTCTTTTGACGGGGTTTTTTGGGACGTTGGACGAGCCTTCAGAATTAGCTGTCCAGATGTTTAGGTCTGCGGGGATTAAGCCGATTATGCATAATTTAAAATTAATCTATGAAGGTTTAGTGCGCGAAAATATCCGTATCCCTTTGAATATTATTTCGGCTTGGTTAGCTCCGATAGACAAATTGTATTTAAATATAGATTATGAAAGTTATCAAAAGATTGAACTTAAACGTGATCAAGCCTTACAAATAAGACATCTTAAAGCAGGTGATGAAGATTTTGTTCCGGCAAAAATAAATTTTAAAGAAAAAACTTATGATGTAAAGTTAAGGTTAAAGGGGGATAATCCAGATCATTATGATGGGGATAAATGGTCTTTTAGAATAAAATTGAAAGGAGATGAAACTATTTTCGGGATGAAAGTTTTTTCAATCCAAGACCCGGAGACAAGGCATAATATTCATGAGTTTGTTTTTCAGGAAATGTTAAGAAAAGAGGGGATAATCTATTTAAGAACTAAATTAGTAAATGTAATAATTAATGGGGAAAGCAAAGGAATTTACCAATTACAAGAGCATTTTGATAAATTAGTTATTGAGAATAATGATCGGAGAGAAGCACCAATCATAAGATTTAATGAAGATTTATTATTTGAACGTCAACTTCAACTCTCGGATGATGAAGGTGACCGTACGCGTGTTGGAGCAGGAGTTTATTATGCAACAGATATTGATTCTTTTCAAACAAATAAGATTTTAGCTGATGAAAGATTGTATGGGGAGTATCTCAAAGCAAAAGATCTTTTGGAATCATTTAGATTAGAAAAATTAAAAACAAGCGAAGTTTTTGATGTTGAGAAACTTGCGACATATTTCGCAATATCTCAACTTACGGGCTCAACTCATGGGCTACATTTTAGTAACATGAGATTTTATTATAATCCCATTACTTCTAAATTAGAACCAATAGGTTTTGATCCAAATGCGGGCTATATTGATCCTCGGCCTTTGCATTTAGAAGAGTCATTGTATACTCGTTTTGAGGAGAGTATTTTTGAGGATATGGTCTTTTTTGAAAAATTTATCCAAGAATTACAACGGATTTCGGATGAGAATTATTTAAATGCTTTTTTTAGAGATTTTGAAGAATCAGATGTTATCAATCATTATCGTAGAGAAAATCCTTTATATCATTTTCCTAAATCAATTTATTATAAAAATCAAGGGTATATTAGAAAATTTATTAACCCTCCGACAGCACTCAAGTCTTATCTTCATCAAGAGGGAGGTGGCTATTTTGTTCTTGAAGTAGCTAACATTCAAGAATTCCCAGTTAAACTAAACAAGGTATTATCTGCGGATGGAACGGTGTTTATGTCTCAAGAGACCATTATTTTAAAGCCGCGAGAACAAGATCAATTAGAATACATTAAAATAAAATTTAGAATCCCCCCGGGACACAACATTAACAATGGTTCTTTAAAAAGTCTTAAGATTAAATATTCTTTGTTGGGAAAGAATGAACTAGAAGAAGAGATTGTTCATCCTTGGCCAAGATATGATGAGTTATTTATACAGGAAGACGTGATAAGACAGCTTCCTAATGTTCAAGATTTTAGTTTTATAAATATTGATTTTCAAGCGAAAAAGATTATTTTTCCTGAAGGTGCCTTGATTATCAGTAAAGATATGATAATTCCAAAAGGGTACGCCGTTTTGGCTGAAGGGGGTACGTCGTTGAATTTAATTGACGGAGCAAAAATTATCTCTTATTCTCCGTTTAAGTTTGTTGGCTCTGAGATAAAACCAGTGCATATCTTTTCAAGCGATGGCAGCGGAGGAATTGTGATTTTAAACACCAAAGAAAGTTCTTATTTACAATATGTTTTATTTGAGAATCTTCGCGCTCCGTCCGAAAATGGATGGGAGTTAACCGGAGCAATAACATTTAATGAAGCGGATGTATCATTGAAAGACATCCAATTTCTGGACATTGATTCGGAAGACGCACTTAATATTGTGCGTTCAAATTTTGTTATGGATAATGTAACTTTTTTCAATGCTTCTTCTGATTGCTTTGATGGGGATTTTGTAAAAGGTTCTGTTAAGTCCTCAATTTTTGAATTGTGTCGTAATGATGGGGTAGATTTTTCAGGCAGTCAAATTGTGATTAAAAACACTCAATTTAATCAAGTCGGAGATAAAGCATTAAGTTTTGGAGAGGATAGTCAGGCAGTACTGCAAGGTGTTGTTATTAATCAAAGTTATATTGGTGTTGCAAGCAAAGACTTTTCATCAGTAAACATTGATTCAGCGAAAATATTTAATTCAAATTATGGGATGGTTGCTTATCAAAAAAAATCTCAATTCGGACCGGCATCTATAACTGTTGGTAAAGATATAAACCTACTAAATGTTAAAATTAATTATTTAGAAGAAAAAAGTTCTTCTGTTTTTGGTGTGACAGAAAAAGAGTCACAGAAAAAAGTATATGAACTATTATATCCTTTGGGGTCATGATGATATTAGATATAGACAAATCAAATGCACGATATGAAAGAAAATTTAGGATAGAACAGTTTGATAAAAAAGAGATAGAAACAATAATAAAAAGCAATCATTATTTTTTTAAAGAGGTATTTTATGAGAGGATAGTTAATAACATTTATTTTGATTCAGAAGAATTAAGCCATTATCATAATAATGTTGAAGGGAATAAGCAAAGACTTAAAGTACGTATTCGTTGGTATGGGGAGTTAAATAAAATTGTTAAAGAACCAAGACTTGAATTGAAGATAAAAGACGGATTATTGGGTTCAAAATTATCTTTCCCTTTGAAACCTTTTAAATTTAAAGACGGAAAATCCATAGCACCTTTACTTAAAAAAGTTTTTGCTGACTCAATTTTGCCTGCATGGTTAAAAGATTATTTGAAAAGAATGAACCCCTCTCTTTTGAATAATTACTGCCGAAGATATTTCGTTTCTTTTGATAAAAAATGTAGAATAACACTTGATTACAATTTAAAATTTTATCCATTTTCATTTGGAAATCTTTTTCTGAAGAATTTTGGGAAAGATGATGCGGTGATAGTTGAATTAAAATACGAAAAAGAGTATGACGATAGTGCTAGTTTTATTTCAAATCATTTTCCTTTTAGATTAACTAAGAACTCTAAATATGTTGGTGGTGTTGATATACTCTCTGGTTTTTGAGTTATGGACATTTCCTACTCATTTCAGACTAAGTTCAAAGAGCTTAGTGAAGAAGATGTTTTCATATAACTTGCCAGAAAGTGTCCAAAGATTGAATGCAGGTCTTCAGTTACTTCATAAGAATTAACGTTTAAATGGGCTGAATGGTCAGCGATTTCTTTAAGTCTACCTCCATTGAAGCCAGTGATTCCAATAACGATTAAACCTGTTTCTTTAGCGTGTTGAGCGGCATTGATTATATTGGGGCTGTTGCCGGAAGAAGAGATTAAAACTAAGATGTCATTAGGTGAGGCAAGATTGATTAATTGCTGTTTGAAAACACTTTCATAATGCTCGTCATTGGAGATGGCAGTCATGTAGCCAAGATTGCTTGAAAGGCAGATTGCTTGGTATCTTTTAGAATTATTTTCCCAGTCTTTATTGGCGCCTTTAGAGAAATCACAAACATAATGATTGGCTAGGGCGGCACTGCCACCGTTTCCGGCAACAAATATTTTTTGATTACTATTTACGGAATTTTTTAGGAGATTTAATATTTCTTGGTCGAATTCAAATATATCTAAAGCTTTTTTGATCTTATCTTTATATTCATTCCATTCCATTTTCATAAACCCCCTTTACAAAATTTAACAACTTCTCTTTAGTCACACTTTCTTTGTTTCCCATAGTATTAGTAGCGATGCCGCCGGCACAGTTTCCAAGGAAAGGGGTTAATTCATTGTTTGTTTTAGTGTATGCTAATAGTGAAGTTATAGCAAAAAGAGCATCTCCTGCGCCGACAGTGTCTTTAATTGATTTTGTAAGAGCAGGCGAGTGGATAGCAACGCCTTTATTCACAAAGATACACCCTTTTTTTCCTTGGGTAACCAAAAAATTATTAAGTCCAAACTTTTCATGTGATTCTTTGATTATCTCATTAATATCTTCGAATCTTCTAGACAAAGGCAATCTTAATTCTTCATCATTTAATACGATAAAATCAATTTTTTTATATAAATTAAAGTAATTATAACCCATGTTGGCGCTGTTAGATTGGGCATTCACTGCTAAAAATTTTGATTTTTCTTCAAGCTTTCTTCTGATAGCTTCGTTGATGAAACCATGACCAAAATCTCCTACAACAACTAAATCATACTTTGGAAGCTCTTTATTTAAACAATTGATGATTTCTTCAGTTAAATTTTTGTTGATTGGTTTATCGTTGATGTATTCAATTTTGAATAATTTATTCTTTTTATAATAATCAATCATCCTTTTTTTAACTGTAGTCTGTGAGTTTTCTTTGACAAATGATTTTAGTTCAATATTTGGTCCAAGAGATTGATTGATAAAATCTAAATGGGAATTATACTCCCCAATTAAAGTAACTAATTTTATTTCTTTAACAAAGTCACTTAAATGGTTCGCAATAGCTAAAATTCCTCCTGGATAAATTTCACGGTTTTTATACTCCACGGAGAGAATTGGATCTTTAATAGCTCGGCCTTTGGGTTGGACAAAGACATAGTGGTCAATGATAGTATCACCAATGATGAGAACAGAGAGGTTTTTTAATTTATTTAATAGTTCATTTATTTGTGAGAATTCAAACCCGCTTGCGGTTTTTTTAATATAAGTTCTTGTTTCTTCCATCTTTATTGGTTTTTATTAGATTTTTCTTTATAAACATGCTGGAACAAAATTCATTTAAAAAGGGGCATTATATTCTTTTGCATCTTTAACTTTGTTTTTAAGTGTATTGTTTATTTTGTTTTTTTCTAAGTATTCAACTAATTCTTCAAATTTGGAGATGAGAAATCCAGTTTCGGATTTATAATAAACTTTTTGATATTTTTTAAAATAAGCCCATGTTTTTCCAGGGGCAGGAGTAAGATTGCTACTTTTGCCTGTTGCACAATTTGCATATAGGATGAAAGGTGTATCACTAAACAAAGCAAAGACACCCACTCCTGAACGAATTATACTTAAATACGAACTTTCAATAAAACCATAATCATATTCTAAACTAGAAAAATGATCTTTAGAGAAAATAACATTACTTAACTCTCTGAATTCTTCTGGAATTTCCGATTTATTACAAACAATGATAAATTTGTATTTTTTGTTTTTCTCATAATGTTTTAGAAATTTTTTTAATTCAGGAATGTTTGAATTCCAATCAGTCTTACGAGTATTTTTCCTGATATTTAGGACAATAGGCAATGCAGGAAAGACATTCTGTTCATAAAATTTATAAATTTTATCTAATATTTCAATAGGCAATTTTAATGTTGGTAGGAATCCGTTTTTTTTATAAAAATTCTCCATAACTTCATTTTTATCGGTACGTGCCCCTTTAATTAAAGCTGGCCAACGAATATACCTTTTTTTATTTTGTTGATAAAATCTCACAAATTCAGAATTTGAACGGAAAAAAAACGTAGAGTCAATATGGGGGTTAACAACACTGGCCAACATAAAATTTTTCTTGAATTCGTATGTTTTTGAAAATCTTAAAACTTTTGCGTTGTAATGGTTTTCATCGCAGATATAACAAAGATCAATATTTTTATTTTTAGGATTAAGATTAAACTCTAACCTTAATATGTTTAACATTTGAAGAAAAGAAATAAAATCCCCTAAAGAAGCCAATTTTTGATTGAAATCCCAATATGCCAATATTTTTTTATTAGCTTTTTTATTATGTCTAAAAAACCGTAAATGTATTTCTGTGATAAGATTCCTTGGTATTGAAACCCATTCGTCATAAATACGGCCTAGAAGAAAGACTGTAAAGTCAAACGTTCTGGTTAATTTATCTTTTTTCTTTTTCAACATCCTAATCATCCGTGTTTGAGCAATCCTTTTAAAGTTTATGATACACCAATTAGTTTTCTAACAGAACTATATCTTAAACTAGATAATATAAGTCATAACTTAATCTCTTCAATTATTTCTTTTATTTTCGAGTTATTTTTCATACCAAAAAATTGACGTATTTTTTTTCCAACAAAAGAAACATCTGAGATTCTTTCTGGAATATCGGGTAAGTTTGATATAAAAATACCATGTAAACTATGGGTCCCATTATGGTAAGCATATTTATCTGATGGAACTACAAATTTATCTGCTTTAACTGAATCTATTGGCCAATATTGAAATGATTTCTCGTGAACCACTATATCTGGTGCATTTTCAAAATCTTTTCCATAGTATAAATCTTCTTTCTTATAAATAACTAATTCTATTTCTTTTACTTTGCTGAGTTCTTTAATTATCTGATTTCTAACTTCTTCATACTCTTCATTAGAAATAATTCCTTGTTTTTCTCTACCCTTCTTGTTAATATAAATAAATCCAGCGAACATTGAAAATGCTTTTGTATTTTCCCAATCAATTAAATCTTTTTCAATAGCAACGTTCCAGTTTATTCCACCACCAGTTCGAATCATTTTTCTGTTTAACTTTGTTCCAGCTAGTATTCTTGAAATTATTTTTTTGATTTTAAGTTTTGATAGGATATAAAGAATTTTTTCATCGTCAAGTTTCAATTGATTCATAATCCTAAGCGGGACTGGTAGATTTGATTTTGTTTTGAAAAAACCTTTTTCTTCAAGTAATTTATTTATAAAAAATTTACCTTTTCGTGGTTGAGAACCATGATCACTTACAATCATGATTTTTGTATCGGGATCCAATTTAGCTAGAAATTTACCGATTAATGAGTCAAGAAGCTCAAAATAATTATAAACTAAATCCTTATAATTGCTCTTTTCATATAGTGGATGTGATTCGTGTATATATTTTGAAAAACAATGTTGAATCCAGTCAGTTGTATTTTCTTCAAATATAAAAAAATCAGGTTGGTGTTTAAAATAAAGTTTATCAATAATCTTAAATCTAATTTTTATAAGTGAAATTATTTTTTGGATAAAATCTGATTTATTATTATATCTAATAAAAAAATCATAATTTTTAAGTTCTTCTTTTAATTCTTCTTTTAATTCTTTTGGATAAATAAAATTATCTTTTAAGGAAGGAGTATATATTCCAGTTATCATGAAACCATTTACTTTTTTAGCAGGATATGTTCCGGGCATATTTATGATTCCCACTGTTTTACCTGCATCAGATAAGTCATCCCAGATGTTTCTTAAATTGGAGAATGATTTAGTGCCATACGAATAATTTTTTTTACTAAAAGTTTCATAACACCCAATCTCCGCTTGATTTTTACCAGTTAACATAACTGGCCAGGCGGGAAAAGAAATGGGAGGGA
>CAZIMI010000003.1:0-24299 GCA_964540325.1 uncultured Methanosarcinales archaeon
TTATTATGATTATGCAGAAAAATTAGTTCAGAAAGGTAAAGCGTACGTTTGTAAATGTAACATAGACGAATGGCGAGAAATGAAGAAAAAAGGGGAAGCTTGTCCCTGCCGAGAATTAGATGTAAAAGAACAGCAAATTCGTTATGCCAAAATGTTTAATGAGTATGCGGAAGGAGAAGCTGTCCTGAAATTAAAAACGGATATTAAAGATAAGAATCCGGCAATGCGCGATTTTTCTTTGATGAGAATTAATGAACATCTGCATCCGAAAACCGGAAAAGAACAAAGAGTTTGGCCAATGATGGTTTTCTCTGTAGCTGTTGACGACCATGAATTAGGGGTTACCCATGTTCTTAACGGAAAAGAACATGCCGATAATTCTGCTAAGGAAACTATTATTATAAAACATCTTGGTTGGAAAGCTCCGGAATATAAGCATTGGGGAATGATTAATTTTATAGGCTACAAATTAAGTACCTCTAAAACTAAATTAGATATCGAACAAGGAGAGTTTACTGGGTGGGATGATATTAGGTTGCCTTTTTTACCTGCTTTAAGAAGGAGAGGTTATCAAGCGGGAGCTTTCAGGAAGTATGCTTTAGAAATTGGTTTAAGCTTAAACGATAAGACAGTAACCATGGAAGAATTCTGGAAAAACATTAATGCTTTCAATAAAGAACTAATTGAAGAGAAAGCAAACAGATATTTCTTTATTCATGATCCGGTTGGCATTAAAATCTTAAACTCTCCCAAGAAAAATGTTAGTTTAGATATGCATCCTGATTTTCCAGATAGAGGACAGAGAACATTAACAATTCATGACGAAATTAATATCGCTGAAGATGATTATGAAAAATTGGTAGAAGGAAAATTGTATAGATTGATGGATTATTGTAATTTTGAGGTTGTGGAGGGGAAATATAAGTTTGTCTCTGAAGATTATGAAGACTTTAAGAATGCTAAGAATCGTGGAATGATTATCCACTGGCTACCCGTGGAGGATAATATTGTAGTGGAAGTAGTTTTGGAAGATAATTCCCACGCTCTCGGCTTGGGAGAAAAAAGTATGTTAGATTTGCAAGAAGGTTCAATTGTTCAACTAGAACGGTTCTCCTTTTGTAGATTAGACAAAAAAGAAGGTAATAAACTTGTGTTTTATTACTTGCATAAATGAAATTGGTCGTGGGCAGTGAGTAATGGGTAATGAGTACTCAAAACCCAGAACTCACAACTCAAAACCAATTAAAAAAAGGTGAAAATAAAAATGGCGAAAATAAGTAGAGATACTCCATTAGCGGAGATTACGTTAAGACGTTATGAAAAACCAACCATGAATGATCGTGATTTGGTCAGAAAATTCTGTTTATCTGTTGGCTTGTTGCAACCAGGTGACTCAAGGGATGTTGTTGTAGATGTTCTGCATGTTTTATTAAAAGCAAGACAGCAAAAAGAACAACTACATTCTGAAGAAGTTAAGAATAATGTGATGGACTTAAGAAAAGACTCTAAATTACCAATGTTAGGTATCGCTTCTTCAAACATCAGAAGACAGTTGAAGAGATTGAAAGACTTGCATCTGATTGAAACAAACGCTAATCTGTATCGAATTACAGAATTTAGTCATTTATCTGAGATTTTCGAGGAGAAAGTTGAAGGTTTCTTACTTAAATCAGTAATGAGTAGAGTTAAAGACTATCTGAAAAAGATGGATGATGAATTTAAGCACGAGGAAGAATAAAGATGAATCTAGATTATCAAAGAGTAAAAAATGTAGGGCTTGAAAAGATAGCAGAACTTGAAGTAGAAGAAAGAGAAGCAAGAGCAGAAATAGACATAATTAGAAGGAAAAAAAAGAGATTTAACAGAGTAATGAGTGGCACTCTTGCAATTCTTTTAAGTGCCTTAGTTTATGTAGGAGTTAAATACATACCAGAAGTTAGTAAAGGAAAAACAGATCCAGTATACGCTCAACAACTAATTGATGATTCTTATCAAAGATGCCAAAGTGATGATCTCTTTACAAGTGTAGAAGGCTGTTTTGAATATCATGCATATTCTATTGATTTTCCGAACATAAAACCACAAAAGTATTAAACACCAAAACAAAAAACTTAGAAAATGGGAATTGAAGTTGAATTTAATCCGGATTTAGCATTAAGAGATTTTTCTTTATTTAAAGAAGGCAAAAGAAAAGAGGAGGAGTGTCTGCCAGAAAATTTAGTAGTTGGTGAAGTTTATAACTTTCTTAAAAAAGGACAAAGAAACTATTGGTTACATGGCGAACTGGCTTTACTGGAAACAAAAGGCAATCAACAACTGTCAAGACCATTAGCAAGCATTAAAGTTATTGAAGCAACACATTTTCTTAAAGATAATGAAGTATGGACTAAAGGCAAATATGAAGTTATTGAAGTTTTTGATGTCAACAATCCAAAAATAGAATTTGAATGGATGGAGCGTGTAAGAAAATGACTACCAGAGAACATTTAGATGTTGTGGTTAATTATATTTGTAAAGGAAAAATGACAGACAAGCCAACAATGGTTTTATCCTCAGAACGAGCACAACAAATAAACTTAGATATAGAAAAAGGTGTAGATGCAACCAGATACGCCCGTGAAAAAAGAGCTGAAAGAAGAGATTATAATCAAAGAGGAATTATTTATGGTCAAAATGAAACTAGGCAAATATCAACATTATAAGGGCAATACTTATGAAGTTATTGCTTTAGGTAAACATTCTGAAACCCTAGAAGAATTAGTTATCTATAAAAATAATGATAGTGAAGTTTGGGTGAGACCAAAAACAATGTTTTTAGAGACTATTGAAAGAGAGGGAAAAGTAATTCCTCGCTTCAAGTATCTTCAAGAATAGACTTTTGAGAAGATAAAAAGTTATAAAGAGATTCTGATTGATTCTGAGTATGGTTAAAAAAGTAGGTGTTATTGGCCTTCTAGCTGGAGATGAAGGAAAAGCCAATGTAGTCTCAAGAATAGCACAACTTGCTATTGAAGATGTTCTTAATATCTTAAGTGTACAGCAAAGATTATACGCTGCTGAAGAAATGCCGATCATGGTTGAACGTTTTCAAGGCGGAGGCAATGCCGGCCATACTTTTTCGTGGGGAGGCCAAGAGTTTAAAACTCATCAAGTGCCAATGGGAACCGCAGTTCCAGGTACGTATAACTTAAATGGCCAGGGTATGTTCGTTGATGTAAGAAAATTAGTTAATGAAATGAGTGAACTAAAAGAACTAGGACTAATTATAACGCCAAACAACTTTGGAATTGCTTCTAATGCCCATGTTACTCTTGATTACCACGTCCATGATGATAAAGCAAGTTTTGAAATTGAAGATCACACTTCAACTGGAAGCGGGATTAAACAAACTGCCGTTGATAAAGTTGGAAGAGTGGGGATGAGATTTGTAGAATTTCTAGATCAAGATTTAATGAAAGAAATACTTCTCGATAAAAGGTTTCCAGGAAATACTTTTCCAGATTTCTTAGGTTCAGTTGATAAATTTGTTGCCAGCTACGATGCAGTAAGAGAAAAATTAGCACCATTTGTTACATTAGAACATGTAGCAAGAAGAAACCATGGTAAACATGTTTGGATTGGAGAAGGTGCACAAGGAGCAATATTAGATTTGGATACAGGTCTTTATCCGGGAATAACTTCATCTAACCCCACCTTAGTCCCAAATCGGCCAGATATTATCTTAGGAGTATTCAAATCATACATCAGTAATGTTGGTACTGGAGATCGACCTTTTGTCACAAGGATAGAAGAACAAATTGAAGGGATTCTACGTGATCTCTGGGAAGAATTTGGTACTACAACTGGCAGACCCAGAGAACTTGGCTGGCTTAATTTAGTTGAACTTAAATATACTACAGAAAAATGTCAAGTTGATTATCTTGCTGCCACCTGTGGAGACCGATTACAAGCCCTATACAATATGGAGCAGAAAATTTTAATGGCAACTGGTGTAAAAATTAACGGCAAAGTTTACACTGAATGGGACACATCATTTGATCGAAGAGATACATTGAGTAAAGCAGAGCCCATTTATGAAGAATTTAAGCCTTGGGAAACTTTGTTTGACGAGGATGGCAAATTAACTTCTAACGCAGAAAGATTCTATGGTAGAATTCAAGAAGTTACTGGCAAAGAAATAATCTTCTATGGAAACGGACCTAAACCAGAAGATGTAAAAGAAATAAAGAATCCTCTTATCTTTATATAAAGTTAAAATTAAATAATATCTTCTTCTGCTACTATCAAAAAATCAAAGAATGGAAGTTGCCTCGTCAGATTATATCTTCCTCAGCAACAACAATAAAGTCACCAGAAGCAATCACAGCTGAAAACGGAATCAAAATACTGCCTTCTTTAGACTTCTCTAATTCCATCCGATCAATGTAAGAAGTAGGATTCTTTAACTGTAAATGAATTAGTTCTCCAGAACCAACTTCAAAGATTAAATCACCTACTTCGCCAAACTTCTTTCCAGCTTTAGAGACTATTGTTTTACCTAATAATTCTTTAGAATAACTTTTTTCTTTATCTTCCATTGTAATTCACCCTCGTTTTGTTAATTATGATTATCTAATTAGTAGAGATGGTTAATATATAAAGTTTTCTGTATAGCAAGGGTTATATTCTAAATCAAATTAAATAATTGCTTGAGCACTACCGCCAATGGAGGCGCATTTTTTCCGCATTTTAGGAAAAAATCTAAGGCGCCGTGCGTAGTGCTCAAGTATATTTAACAATAAATAAAAATAACGAATATCCAGAACATTTAATAATAAGTAACAATTTTCCAAATACAATGTTCATCCACAATATCAACCCAACTTTATTATCATTAGGCCCTTTAGAAATCCGTTGGTACGGAATATCTTACGTTTTAGGATTCTTTCTAGCTATTGGCTGGTTATATTACCTCAAAAAGAAAGGCAAACTAGAATTGTCCCAAGATCAAATCTGGGATTTTATGTTTTGGTTGATGGTTGGTGTTCTTATTGGATCAAGAGTGTTTGAAGTTTTCTGGGAACCAGCTTACTATTTATCAAATCCGTTGAATTTCTTCAAATTCTGGCAAGGGGGAATGAGTTTCCATGGTGGTTTTGTCGGTATCGTAGCAGCGGCATACATTTACTGTAAAAAATATAAACTACACTTCTGGAAATTAGCAGATGCAATGTCAATTCCTACTTTGTTTGCTTTAGCCTTAGGGAGATTAGCCAATTTTGCTAATGCTGAACTTGTTGGCAGATTGTTTAACGGAAAATGGTGTATAGATTATTCACAAAACCAATACTTGGCCAATCTCCCGGATGGTTGCAGACACCCTTCAACATTATACGCAGCAGGAAAAAGATTTATCGTTACTGGTTGGCTTTTCTTACTAACTTTCTGGAAACAATTCAAACCTGGCTTCATCTTCTGGAACTTCGTTTTCTGGGAAGGATTAGGAAGAATAATTGTAGATTTCTATCGAGAAGATACATTATATTATGGATTTAGCTTAGGCCAATGGTTTAGTTTAGTTATGGTGGCAATAGCAACTTATTTCTTCCATAAATATTATAAAGATGATTGGGAAAAAATATTAAGAGGTTAAAAAATGACAAAAACTG
Source organism: uncultured Methanosarcinales archaeon (assembly GCA_964540325.1). Classification (GTDB taxonomy): domain Archaea; phylum Nanobdellota; class Nanobdellia; order Woesearchaeales; family GW2011-AR9; genus JABJOX01. Next base: position 5,649 of record CAZIMI010000003.1, read on the forward strand.
AAGAAAATCTGAAAACTGCTTTTGCTGGCGAATCACAAGCCAGAAACAAATATGACTATTTTGCTAAACAAGCTAGGAAAGAAAAACTATTTTACATCGCTAAGTTTTTTGAAGAAACTGCTTTAAACGAAATGCAGCATGCTAAAGATGAGTTTAAACTTCTTAATGGCATTAAAGATACAAAAGAGAACCTTAAAGCAGCAATTGCTGGTGAACATTACGAAACTACTGAAATGTATCCACAATTTGCTAAAGAAGCTGAAGAAGAAGGTAACCAAGAAGCAGCTAAACTATTTACTGAAATTGCTAAAGTTGAAGCAGAACACGAAAATAGATACAAAAAACTATTAGAAATGGTTGAGAATGGAACTGTTTTCAAACGAAACAAACCAATCAGGTGGAAATGTAGTAAATGCGGATTTATTCATGAAGGAGAAGAACCGCCTGAAGAATGTCCAAGTTGTAAACACGAACGAGAATACTATGAACCAGAATGTATTTGTTTTAGTGAAGAGTGTGATATTTGTTGTCAATCTTAGGAGGAAAATAAAATGAAGATATTAACAATATTAATGTTATTGAGTTTAATGTTTTTAGTAGTTTCTTGTGCAACTGAAACTGTTGAAGAAGAAACTGTAACTGAAACTCAAGAAGTTGAAGGGAGTGATACTGCCGTTGTTGAAGCATCTGCAGGAGTTTATCAAGTAGCAATTGAAAACTTTAAGTTTAAACCAACAGACTTAAAGGTTAAAGTTGGAGAAACTGTGGAATGGATCAATAAAGATTACAGCTCTTACACACAAGAAATTGATGATATGCAGGAAAAAGAAAAAGAAGGCTTGCAAGAAGGTATCCAACATACGGTAACTTTTGAAAGTATAGGCTCCGACATCCATTTACCTGTCGGAGGAACTGCAACAGTAACGTTTACTGGACCTGGAACATTCAGATACTTCTGCCAATATCATCCAAGTATGCAAGGAACTGTAACTGTTTCTTAATTTTTTAACTTTTTTTCTTATTTTCTTGATTTTTTATCAAAAAGTTTTAATAATCCAAAATCTTTCTACCAAATAATTAGAAAATAGCGTAAGCTATGAGGTTTAATATGGTTGAAAAAGATTATAGAAATATAAATAGCGTAGTTGTACAACTTTTTTTTCCTGAACCAACAGAAGCTCCTTCAACAGGAACATTAGAAGCAAAAGTAATTGATAAAAGAGAGATTGAAAGAAAAAAAGAGAAGAAAAAATTCCAAGAAGGTTATAATTCAATAATGGAAAAATATGGAGCGACCATTTTAGATCGCACTGCAGTAGACGGAAAACGCATTGGTTACAAAAACATTTGGACCTATATACCGCAAGAAGCCGGTTTAAAGGTAAAAGTACTTTACCGAGTTCTAGTAAGTAAGTATCGAGGATTATCCAAAACTTGGGAAGATAGAGAAGAAGAAAAAGAAATCAGTCCAAAATCTTTAGAAGAACTTGCCGAATTAAGAAGGGAAGACGATTTAAAAGGAGGTGACTTTTATTCAACCCAAAATGTTGGAAAGTATGCTGCTTTAATTGATTTATCTTTAAAAGCTCTGCAAAATCCAAAAATAACTGTTGAAGAAGGAGAATTTTTAGTAAAATATTTACACTTATCTTTGTATGTTACAAAAGAAAACATTACTCAAGACATTTATGATCGGTTTAAAGGGGTCTTGTTTTATATTAGGCGCCCGGGTTTCTTAAAGTGCCCAAAGTCAACTAAAGAAAGAATTTCTGCTGCTTTTAGAGAAGTTTGGAGAAAATATCCGATGGGTGTAGAAGTTGCAACCAGTACCAGATCAAGTAAGGATGTAGAAAAAGAATTAGTGAGAAGAAAATTAGAAGGAGATAAAAGAAGAGGGGAAAAAGAAATGCCTGAAGTTAGTTAGATCATTTCTTAGCCAACTTCCACAGAACTTCAAAGTGTTTTCTGTAGCCATTAGCAACCACTTTATCTTCGATTAAAAAAGCATAAGGATTGTCTGTAAAGACTGCAATCGCAACTTTATCCCCAACAATAACTGTTTCCTGTGCCTGAAAAAATTCTTTATCTAAAAATTTAACTTTTGTTAGTGGAAGTTTATTATAATCATCGCCTTGCTTTCTTACAGTTTCATCAAATACTTGTCTTGAGGGAAGTTTCTGTTCAACTCTTCTCAGATGCAGATTCTTCCACCAAGATTCTCCCATTAAATTAACACAGGGATAACCACCGCCAAAGGTATTGTACTCTTTTGCTTTGGTGTTAATCATTATCGAATAAACTTCTTTAATTCCCCTAATGCCTCTAAAAATAGTAGCGGTTTCTTTCTTTTTGGCAAAAGTTTGTTTCTTTTTTAATTCCGGCAGGATTTGTTCAAAGTTTCTTTTCTTATCTTCAATAAAATTAAAGAAATGTTCTGGATCAGTTGCTTGATAAATCTTTCTTCTTCCTTCTAAGATAAAATTGATTAAACTTTTTTCTATTAAAGAATTTAAAGCCCGGTGCATCACTGAATTTTGTAGCTTACATTTCTTTAATATCTCTCCAGCGGTTGATGTACCTAATTCTAGTAATGTTAAGTATACTTTGATCTCTGCCTGCGTTAAACCAAGATCTTCTAAGATGCTGATATTCATATTTACTTCAAATTAATTGTTTTATTTAAATCTTTTGTTAGTCGTCTCTTTTGGGAGGATAAATGTTAATAAAGAATTCTGGTTATTAAACTAATATTGGTGGTAATTCTGAGAGTGTATTAGGAGGATTAAAATGAAAGAATTTGGAAATAGAGACATTGGATACGCCCTTAGTTTCATTGGATGTTTAGTAGGACATTACTACGCAATGAACCATGGTGAAGGAGACCTTGGTTTCGCAGTTTCAGGTGCCCTTGCCGGAAAAATGATTGGAGAGGGAATAGAATATTTACTTTATCAAGGAATAAAAAAATGATTAAAGAAAGTAAGGTCACAACGAATGTACACAAAAGAAATCTCAGAAGATGGTACGAATCATACGTTCAAACAGCAAAAGAGCTAGGGCTTACAGGAGAATATAAAACAGAATGGAAACTAGATGATAATTGTAGAAATAAGAATTTAGATATTGCTGTAGGCTTTAATTTCTATGTTTATGGGAAAAATAATGTTAAAGGATCAAAAGAAATTGAGGTTTTGTATCAGATTGCTCAAGTACAAAAAAAATTAGGCATCCCTTTGATAGGAGATGCTCAGTGCAAATTAATAGAAGAAACCTGGGGGAAATATTTCTATCTTTCTTCAGGAGATGTTTATGAAGTAAAATATTCAGATCTTCCAGAAGACTTAAAGGAAAAAAGAGAAGAATTAATTACAAGGATGAGAAAAACACATGATTTAGGATCTATTGTCAATACACACACATTCCCATGTGACTTAGATAACAGTGAAACTATTGAAAGAAGAATAAGAAAACTAAGAGAAGCACATGAAGCCGCTAAAGAATTAAAGACAAGTACTATTGACAACGAAACATGGGCCTATACTGAATTACTTCTATCTTATTTAGGATTACCAGCAAGATGGTGTGGCACTAATAAAGAAGGTACTAGGATAGAATTTAATTGGCGGAAGTAAAATGGGCTACAACAACGAAAACGAACAATATACAACAATAGTTCCAAGAATGTCATTTTTGGAGAAACTAAGTGTATCAACCCCCACCTTAATCGGATTAGCCGGAGTAATTTGGTCATTAAACGACCCAGAAATTGCCAAAGTATTTGGTTCGGGATCCGTAGGGCTTTGTATAGGGGGAGCACTAACGCAAACATTTTATGATGTTGTGGAAAGGAATCAGAGATTGAGAAAATGATATTTCACAGAAAACCAAAAGTGTATCATTCAGAAATATTAATTACAGATACAGAAGATAAACTATTTGATGCAATCAACCGTTTAGGCAATATTAATAGCAATTGGTGGGATTTTTATTATGATCTTTGCGGGAAGATATACTCGAAATCATTGTTTTGCCTAAGTGGAGAACCTGAAAAAGAAGAGTGCCGTTGGGAAGAGTTTTTAGACAAGCACCATGTTAATGGATATCATGATTATGAATGTCCAAAACATACTAGAAAATTTCTGTTACCAAACGAAATATATGTTGAGATGAACCCAGTAAGGAATGGTTTAGTCATGGCCAATATAAAAATTAGATCTACAAAAAAAAAGACGGCCCTCATTGATGAGGTTCTTCAAGACCATGATATTATTTATAGAACTAAGCCATTAACTAATCAAGACACACTAATGCTTATCAACATCGTGAACAAGCACGCCAATTAGATGAGAGAATCAAAAAACATGCTAAGAGAGCAATCTCCAGATACAATAAACAAGAAGAAGAAAAATATCAACAAGAATTAGCAGCAAAAGGAGAACTGTTTGCACAAAAACCAAAATCTATCTCTTTTAAGATCTAACTATAATACAACTTCCCTTCTTGTCTTTGCTCCCTATCTTTTACAGAACCACTTTTATTTATCCGAGGCCGATGCGAATTCGGATCCCTTCTCAACGAAATTCCCAATTCTTCTAAGAAAAGATTCATTCCTTCAACCATAGAGAAAGGGCCTTGTAATAATCCAGATTTAGCCGGTTCGCCCGTAAAGACAACCAACCGATCAGATAGATAATCTAAGAACATCAAATCATGATCAACTACTAAAACAGTTATTTCTCGTTCCGCAGTTAAATTCTTAATGACTTTAGAAATTAATAATCTTTGTTCCACATCAAGATAAGCAGAAGGCTCATCTAATAAAAATAATTCTGCTTCCTGACTTAAACAATGAACAATAGAAACTTTCTGTAGTTCTCCTCCAGACAATTCAGATAATTTTTTCATCATTAACTTCTCCATTTCCAAAGGTTTAATTAACTGATTCTGATAATTCTTAACAGCTAAATCTAAGTATTCCATTACTAACTGGGAAGAGTCTGTTTCCAAATACTGCGGTTTGTAAGCAACTTTTATTTCTGAATCTATTTCTCCAGAATCAAGATTAATTAATCCTGCAAGAATCTTAACAAATGAAGTTTTACCTATTCCATTCTCGCCAAGAACACCAACAATCTCATTTTTATTCAAATGGCCTTCTTCAGTTTCTAAAATAAAGTTTCCTAATTTCTTACTTAACTTATTCCAAGAAGTTAATTTCTCAACAACACCAACCTGTCGTTCCTGAACTTTCTCAAACTTGATTGGATGACTTCTAAAACGAATATTTTCTTCTTTCAGAAAACCTTCTAAAAAAGCATTGATTCCCTCACGGGAATTCTTTACTCCAGAAACAATTCCATAAGCTCCTTCCTGCCCGTACATAATGTTTAATAAGTCTGTCATGTAATCCAGAATAATCAAATCGTGTTCAATAACCATCACAGAAGTATTTTCATCAGCTAACGAACGAATAAACTTAGAAGCATTAACTCTTTGCTTAATGTCAAGATAAGAAGTAGGTTCGTCAAAGAAATAAATGTTTGCTTTCTTTAAAACAGAAGCGGCAATTGCTACCCTCTGTAATTCTCCGCCAGAAATCTTACTGATATTTGTATCTAAGAACTTAGTCAGTTGTAAGGATTGAGCAACTTCTTCTAATTTCCCTTTCTGATCAACTTTCTCCAATAATTCTTTTACAGTTCCCTGAAACTGTTTGGGAATTAAATCAACTTGTTGTAATTTGTAAGATAGTTTGATATCTCCCAGATTTAGTTTCATTAAGAATTTCTGGGTTTCTGTACCTTTGAAATAACTTATAATTTCCTTGAAATCAACTTCTTTATCCCATTGACCTAAATTTGGTTTTAACAAACCTGCCAGAACTTGTAAAGCAGTAGTCTTTCCAATCCCGTTCTTACCTAAAGTTCCGGTTACCTGTCCAAAAATTGGCGTAGGTAAAGAAAACAACTCAAAAGCATTCTCCCCGTATCTGTGAACTGGCTCTTTGTTTAAAGCTTCTGGAAGATTAATTATCTGGATAGCATCGAATGGGCAACGGTTCGAACAGATGGAACAGCCGGTGCAAAGCATTTCATCTATCTTTGCCTTCTTTTTCAAATCTTCTGTAATACAATCTTTACCCGTACGATTAACCGGACAAAGCTTCTGACAAAGATAATCTCCACATTCCTGCGGATGACATTTCTCTTTATCAATAATTGCGATACGTTTCTTCATAGCAGTAGATTTATTTGTTTGTTTTATATTATTTTCGTAATTTAACGTTAAGTTTAAAATAAATAAACATAACTAACTCTAAAAATGACTAAATGTACAATTTGCAGCAATAAAATTGCAGAACTATTCTTAGGGAAGCTTAAAGGCACGGTTGTCAAGAAACCAGGTAAAAGTAAACACTATCCTGTCTGTTTCGAATGTCAGAAGAAGTTTAAGAATAATGAAGAATTAATGAAAGAGATTAAATAACGCCCCTGTGGCTCAGCGGCTAGAGCGACTGCCTCGTATCTAAGAAAAGAAAGCAGTAGATCGGGAGTTCAAATACCTTCAGAGGGACCACAAATCCTCTGGATTTGAGAGTCTCCCCAGGGGCTTATTATCTTCTTAAAAAGATAAAAGTTTATTAAGAAAAAGATAAACATTAAAACTAATCAAAATGGATTCAATTAATTATGTAAGATATTTACAATCATTAAAAAGACAGGAAGTGGCACTTGGTTCTGTAGATAGAAGATTAGACTTAAGTAAATTTGTAGATTATATTCCAAAAGAAGCAAAGGAATTCGTTGATGAAAATATTGAGGCAATAATTGAAGGAGTATTGGAATCTCGGATAGTTTGTCTTATGACAGAACAAGATCAATTAGTTCAAGAAACAGCTGAATATCTACAAGAAAAAATGCCAGAAGGAATAAAACCCGCTTCAAATGATGTTGCACCATATGTTGCCCTAGCAATGTATGCTAAAATGCTAGCCCAACAATCTGGCGTAATAGAACAAGATAGAAATTGGGTATTCTATTCTAAAGAAGATCCAAATTTCCGAAATAAAGTTAATGAATTAGCATTACAACAAGCAAGAGAATTCTCTTAAAAAAATTAATCTAAAACCTTATAAACAACCAACCAAAATAAACACTCAATGAACCAAGAAACCCAACAACTAATCGAACAAGCCAATCAAGTATACAAAGAAAACTTCTCCAATACTTGCTGGTACGGCCGTTGTATCTTTCTTAGCTGGTACTGTGATGTTGGAACTTGCAAATTCTGTTTCAGAAGTACGATCAAACATAAAGTTCAACACGCGAAAACTGCCAAGCGGTCTTTAAGTTCAGATCTAGTGGAAGCGATTCTCTGTAAGAAATTAGGTTGGAGAATAGAATTTCTTACAGGAGGATACAGAATCTTTCCTAAAAAAGAAATGTTAGAACGGATTAAGTTAATCAGCAAGGTTTATGGAGAAAAGATTTGGTTAAATATTGGAGTAATAGAACCAGAAGATTTGGAAACATTCAAACCCTATGTAAAAGGTATTGTCTCTAGTATTGAAACTATTGAACCAACCTTACACCACAAAATCTGTCCAGATAAACCCATTGAACCATACGAAGAAATGTTTGAAAAAACTAAAGATTTCCAAAAAAGTATGACTATGGTTATCGGATTGGGAGAAAAGAAAGAAGATTTCCAACTTCTCAAAGAATTCATAAAAAAACATAAACTTGAACGAATCACTTTCTATGCCTTGAAACCAGTCAAAGGAACTCCATTCAAAGAAGGTCCAAAAACTGAAGATTATCTCTGGTGGATCGCCCAGACAAGAATTGCTTTTCCAAAATTAGAGATTATTGTCGGCACTACTGCCCGAAGATATGAGGAAGTCGGCCAATTACTCAAAGCTGGAGCTAACGCTTTTACTAAATTTCCTGCTACTAAAATGTTTGGCACTAAAGAAGCTCAACAAATTGAAGATGATATTAAGAAAGTAAACCGAAAACTAACCGGAACAATTACTGAACTGCCAAAAATTAATTGGGACAAAGAAATACAAAAAATTGGTTTAGATGAAAATCTTAAAAAGGAAGTTAAAAAAAAATTAAAAATTTACTTAGAAAGGATGAGAAAAGATTAATTATTTGTTTTTCTTGTATTCTTTAATATATTCACTTATGGTCTCTTTATTCCACCCTTCTTGAACTAACATCTTCTTCATTTTATAATCAGAAATCTTCTTCAAATTACATTCCTTAATGAATTTTTTTAACTGTAAAGATTTTTTCGGAGATAACGCTTTTTGAATCGTTTTTTCTTTAGTCATGGTCATTATATTCTCTTTTTCTTTACGTCCACTTCTCAAAAGATAAATAATGATTATAAGCGATATCAAAAAAGCAATCAAAGGAACTATCCAAAGCCCTAAATCCATAATTCTTAGTTTAAATTGAGCAGCAAAAGAAACAATTTTATCTAAGCGCGGGATTGCAAAATATATTCCTACTGCAAGTAATATTAAAAATATGATTGACAATATTCTTTTCTGGTTTCTAACGAAGAATTTTCTTTCAGAAATGGACTTTTTCTCAGTTACTTTTTTCTCTTTTTTTGGGATGATTTTTTCTTTTTTCTTTGCTCTTATTTTCTTGTCCAAAACAACCATTTTCTTTCTCTTCTTTTTGATTAAACTAATCAACAAGATAATCAAAACCAACAAAACAACACCCATAAGCCAGTAAACACCATCATTCTTAAACGAAAGTTTGATTTTTTCTAAATTCACTTTAACAATAACGGCAGAAACTTTGCCAGATAAAGATTTCATTTTTGGAGAAAAGCTCTCCCAAAAATCGCCCAATTTTATTTTATAATTAACAAAAACACTAGGTTTCTTAATAACAGGTTCTATTCTTTCTACTTTTTCCTCTTCCAGTACTTGTTTTTCTTCTACTTCTTTCTCTATGATCACTTCTGTTAATTTCTCAAAAGATTCTTTTGACTCTCTTTCCCCAATTAAGAAATAACTGAAAGAATCAGCAGTAGACCGATAATAATAATTGTCATCATCTGCACCGACAAAGCTAGGAGTTAATTCATTCCAAGAAGACCCTTCAAAATGGAATAAAGCAACACCAAACCTGTCTAATTCTCGTGTTGTCAACCAGTTCTTATTAACAGAATAATAAATATTAGCAGTTTGAAGATTATCATTTATTTTTCCGGAACTGATTTTAAAGAGATTGTACCAATCTTGCTCAAAACTTTTTGGTGCGAAAACTATTTTTTCAACTTTAATCCAATCATTTTCCAAATCCACAGATGATTCAAAAATAATTTTATCAAAGCCTTCAATCTCAGGAATAGTTACAGCTATCGGAACTCCTTTCTCAATAAACTCAAATAAACTACTGAATACACTTGGAGATCTTAAAGTTCCTGCTCCGCCTCCCCCAGCACCGCCACCGGCAGTAGCTGTAGTTTCCTCATCAACAGTGGCAGCGACAGCAGTAATTGTATAAGTAAACGTCTGCGAAGTGTTAGAGAAATTATCACCGCAAGTGATATTAATTTTATAAGCCCCCACATCACCACTAACCGGAGTATCTGTAACCAAACCACTATTTGGATTAATATCAAACAAAGTGGTGTTATCATAATAAGCAACTGTATCATTGTCTATATCAGAACAATTAATGGTAAAAGTAATCTGGTTTCCAGAGATAACAGAACGACTGGACAGAGTCTCATTAAATGTAGGGGCAGTGTTAACTATCGTCAAATTACTAGAATTAACCAAATCGCTCCAGTTAGTATCATCATAGACTCTAATACTGAAAGTCCAATTCTCTCCTTTGCTAAGATTTCCACCAATTATTGAAGTTAAATTTCTTAGTTCCACAATTTCTACAGAATTGTTATACCAAAATATCTCAGTCTTATTTTGTGAATCACCATCAATATCATAAAAAGTCCAGTTACCAATTAAAGTACTATTACTACGATTTAAATTATCCGAACTATTCACATACACAGATTGTACTTCAGGGACAGTATTCACTATCGTCAAATTGCTAGAGTTAACCCAATCACCCCACGTAGTGCCGTCACCAACTTTAATTGAAAAAGTCCAGTTCTCGCCTCTACTAAGATTTCCACCAGTGATTGAAGAAAAGTCTCTCAAAGGAACAATTTCTACAGAATTATTATACCATAAAGTTTCCATCCCCATTTGAGTATCGTCATCAACGTCATAAAATGTCCAATTACCAATCAAAGTGCTATTACTACGATTTAAATTATCTGAACTGTTTACAAATACAGATTGTGCGATTGGAGCAGTATTATTAACAGCAAAACAATATATTTCAGATAATCCAACATTATTTTGAGAATCATTTGCCCAATATTGCCAGCAAACCCCTGTTCCCTGGGCGGGGGTAATATTGACACTTACTGAAGCATTATATTCTATACCAGAATAAGTTCCGTTACTTCTGTTCTCCCAAGTCCCAGAAGCATTTGTACTAAAGATGTACGTACCATTACCAGCCATATCGTCACGAATTGTAAGGTTAGCGGTAAAGTTTGTATATCTTTTGAAAAGTCCCTCTGAAATGTTTGTTGCGGTATTAAAAGTTGGAGCGGTAGTATCGTTTTGATAATCAACATCTGCCCGAGTAATCTTCCCGGTCAATTCTGTATCCGTTCCATCATAGAGCAATCTATATTGTCCATGCTGTCCAAGAGGAATACTAATGTTCAAAGTTACATTCCCAGTCTGTAAATTAGGGGGAACATTATCATACCAGCTGCTCCAAGTAATGTTGTCTGGAGAGGTTCTGAACTGAACTGCTACTTTGCTCCCTTTGGTTTTACGATATTCACTACACACTTCTGCTTTTGATAAGTTATTTGTATAAAATTTAACTTCGTCTATTCCCCCTTTGTGATAAGTACTTCCTGCATTCCTTCCAATGACAATATTTGAACCAGTATACATAATTGGGAAATAAGATTGACCCGTAATTTCACAATTGACATAAGTAATTCCACTGGCATTAGTTAAATGATACCAACCACTATTATTTCTTAGCCACATTGACCAAGCACCAAAATCAGTTAAGGCATAATTGGTAAAATTAATTTCATCATTTAAACCATCAAAGTAATAACTGCCATTAATTCCTCTTCCAGAAAAATCATATTTGCTTCCATTAGTTGAAGCATCTTGTGTTCCAGTTTGGTCTAAAGTATGATTATCCAAAGTGTACCATAACGCAACATTTGTATCAGAGTTTTCTCTAAAGATATTTGAATCATTATCAAAACTTCCCGAGAGATTAATTGATGTCCAATTAGTTTGATAACCTGCATCTTTAATATTACCAATATAATCTCCAGAAGGTTTGTATTTAGGGATGTAATCATGAACTGCTTTGTTCCCATTATAAACCTGGCTTATTTCCTCACCAGATAAAGAACGATTGATAATAATGAGATCATCCATTGTTCCATTAAAGAACCAATTTGCAGAATTTAATGCTCCCACCAATAAATTAACAGGTGCAGCCCAACTTCCATTCCTAGCATTAGCTTGACTTGTTTGCCCTACACCATCAATATAAATAGTAATATTTTCTTGTATTGAACCTTGTCTATAAATAACTACAGCAACATGATACCATTGATTATCATTTGCTAAAACGTTAGCTAAAGAGATGGTATTGGAACCACTACTTCCATTATTATAGCCAAAATTGAAATCATTATCTTCAACATAAGCAGTATAACCGCCAGTATTTGTAAACGAACCGGTACTAAGGCTAAACAAAGCACCATTAGGGACAGTAGTAATTGTAACGCTGTTAGGATTAAACCAGGTCATAAAAGTTATATTTGTATTTGAAGTGATATTAAATATGTTCCGCTCCCCAGTATCAACATAATCTTCCAAACCATCAAACTCGTAACTGCCACCATTGACTCCGGTTTCGTTAAAGAAAGGACCCAGATCTCCGTGAATACTAGAAACAACCTCCTCTTGAACTTTCTCATAAGAACTTAGATTCCATGTTGCTATTGGTGAATTACCAAATTCAGAGAACAAAGAATTATTACAAGTAGAACTAAGAGTCATACGAGAATTGATCCCCTGAGTACTAACAGTATTATTCCATAACTGAACACACTGAATCAATCCGTCAAAATAAACCCCTTGACCAGAAGCTTCGGCAACATCTTCAGTTCCAAATACTAAATCATTTGTTGTAGTATCAAGAGCTCCTAACCCGTGTGTAACTCCTTCTACTGTCCCATCAACTATAGCAGCGATACTTGTAGTGTTATGCATACAAACAACATGAGTCCATGTATCTTGAGCAATTGTAGAAGTTGATGCGGCAAATTTAACCCCACTATCTCTAACGTAACATCTTAATTTTCCGCTGAATAACCCCATTAAATAATTGAAATCACTACTTGTCGCATATTTAGAAATAATATCACCATCTGTTTCTCTAGGATAAACAAAAGCCGACCAGGTAAAATTAGTTGGAACATTCAAATAACCATGATCTTTAACACGAACGTAATCATTAGTACCATCAAAGTCTAAACACAAACTACCAAATTGACAGGAGGTAGATGGACTTGGAGCAATAGTATCATAATGGTTAGCATTAACACTTAAATCGTAAGCTTTGCTTTCGTTATCATCAAATTTATAAATTAATAAAGCATCATCATCTAATTCTATAGCACTATCTCCAGAGTTCCAAGTTGTGTTAGTATAATTACCACCAACATTAGAACTAAATTCGTCACTGATAGTTGGGTCTATCACAATCACATCTCCATCTTGAACCAAACTCCAATTATTACCTATATAAAACCAAGCTTCAGTGGTATTAACAGTCAGATTAAGAGTAAAACTAGAATTCCTAAAAGTACTGCTAACAATATCACTAGCATCAAATACAATATCACAGGAGACATTCTTAACTATAGGGTTTATTTCAGAGAAATAATCAGTAAAATTACATTCTTGGTCAATATGGAACCCATAATTCCCATCATAAACAAACTCTATCCCAGAACTAGGAACATACTTTAAAATAATACTACTTAAGTCAGCTACTTCTGAGGACTCATTAACAGTAATATCATAACCAAACTTAAAGCTATCATCTAAAATCCTAATCTCCACTTGGGCCACAGGAATTGTATAAAGCTCGCCGTCAATTAGATAATAAGGAATTATCGATACGTTTCCTTCTGCAAAATTATATATCAATTCATTAGTATCATCGTATTCAAAGAGAACAGAATCATCTCCCAATTTAAATTTATCAGTCTTGTTAAAGTTATAACCATTTTTATTAAAGTCTAAATCAAAGGTCCCATTATATTCGTTCAGATTAATTTTAGCGGAATTACTAAAACCAAACTTGCCTTTTTGTTTTGTTTTCTTAAGTTTCTTTTTCTTGTTTGGTTTATTCTTACTTCCGGGCTTTACTTTGTACTTAAAAGTATCCTCGTCAACCATTTCCATATAAAAGTCTTCAGAATTGCTTTTTACTTTCCAGACTTGCTTATTTGGTTGATACAACTTATCATCACTAATGGTTACTTCTTGCAAAGAGCTATTTTCTCCATCTTCCTGAATCAGTAAATTATTCCCAATAGTATCATTAATTATTAAATCATTAACCACAGGCACATCAATCATAGGTTTATCAATCACAACTTGCTCCTCTAGAGTTTCATCAATTATGGAATTCTCATTTCCAATATCCGGCTGAATTCCAATTGCCGCCCCAGTAACCATATTTTCGGTGAAATCCTGCACAAAGAACATTGAAATTATTCCCAGAACAAAAACAATCAAGATCAGTGCATCTAGTTTAAGGTGCTTACTAGTCCCTTTTCTAGTTAGGTGCATCATCCTTTTTGTTCCTCCCAAGATTTCCACCAAATCCAAGTTCCTTTACCTGAACCTACAGTTTTACCTTTGATTAGACCGTCTCCTCTCAGCAAATTTAGGCGATAGAGAACTTTTACCCTTGTAATATTTTTCAGAAGCAGTTCAATCTCTTTTGTTTCCAAGGGTTCTTTAGCTTCGGCTAATAAATCTAGAATTTTCTGGCTAATACCGTCCATGTTTCTGCGCATTAAACTGAAAATAAATTCTCTGACTATTTAAAGTTATCGGTAAAGACACCAACAAAGACACCAACAAGGACACCCACACATTCACCGGTAAACAAAACTTCAATTGCGAAAAGAATATAAATAAACAAAACTTTCAAAAGAAAATGGATGAAAATAAATTTGGCCAAGCCATGGAAAAAGAGCTGGAAAAAGAAGAAGTATTAGAAATCGAGAAAGCAATTGAAGAAGATTTAGATGAACCAGAAGCAGATAAAAGCGATGCTAAAGGCATTCTCATTACTGTTGTTATCTTAATTGGGATTTTTGCTTTGTTTATTGGTGGTTTTAAGTTTTACAATGGAATAACGACCGCAGCAGTAATTGATGTTGACGAATTGCATCAAGATAATCTTCAAGGCAACCTAGATGAAGAAGAAGGATATGTTTTCAATGGTTATAGTTTTGTCAAAGTTGATGGTCTGTGGTGGACCGAAATGGATAAATTTGGAACAACGCTAAAAGTGCCATTACACTTTGCTCCCAAAGAACTGGAAGAAATTGAGATAACTGGCGATTTAAGTCCCCTATTTAATTTAGGAGAAGATGTCTATGTTGCCATTGACCCTAATGTTGTCAATAAATATTATACATTAGCAGTTTCTGAATTAAGTTTCAATATAGTTAAAGGTATGGACAGAAAGCCTGTCGGTTCCTGTACGGAAGTAGGGTATGGATGTGAAGAAAGAGACATCATCAGCTGTGAGAATAATCCAAATAACTTGCCAGTAATTGAATTAGATTTATCGCAAGAACCCAGCGTAGTAATCGAAGAAACTTGTATTAAAGTATCTGGCTGGGAATATGGAATTGTTAAAGCTGTAGACAGACTACTTTACCAATGGTATGGGGTTATGGATTAGTATGGGCAAAAACAGAAAAAGAAATTAAAGATTACACTTCTGAATAAAATTAGCTCATTTAGGATAATATGCTTCTGGTCCAAAATATTCTAAAAGTGTTTTCTCAGAACCAGGAACAATTATATCCTTCCCTGTTAAACCGTTTTGATGAAAATACTTTACTGCAACAACTTCTGCCAAGGGATTATCATGAGAAAAGCGGATTCTTTCTTTTGGTTTAATTCTTGCATCTATTGATTCATTAGTCATTATTAAACACCTCAAAAAATAAAGAATTAAAGCAACTATATAACATTTGTCAAAGTTAAGAATATATTAAAACCAAAATATTTTAATTTCTCCAGCCCTAAAACCCAACATTCCCATTCTAAAATAGTAACATAAATTTAAAAATATCCCTCATTTAATAACTAATATTAAAAAAGAGGTATATATTAAAATGGCAAAAATAGTAAGTAAAATTGAAAACAAAGTCATTACCTATGCTTTTACTGCAGGTGTAGTTATTGCTTTAGTATTGGGATTGATCTCAGCAATGGTTCCAGCAACTGCAGTGCCATATTTAACAAGTTTGTTAATTTTGGCAGGGGTTGTGGTAGGGTTCTTTAATATCACCCCAGCAGAAGCCAAAGACTATGTGTTCTTTGTTGCAGTGATTGTGGTTGTAACAAGCCTTAGTAAAGGATCGTTAGAAGCGGTACAGTTTATCGGACCTTACTTAGAAAGTGTATTGGCAAGTATTATGGCTTTTATAGTGCCTTCAGTGATTATTGTAGGGCTAAGATCAGTTATTAATTTAGCTGAAAATTAACTTTTTTTCTTTTTTTCTTTTTTTTAGAAAAACATATTAACTATTAGATAATTCTCATTATGATGTTAATCAGCTTTTTCGAAGAATTTCCCACTAAAAATAACCTCAACAAACTTAACCTAATCAATTTTCCCACAAAATTATACTTGGCTGCCAAATCTTTACAAGAATTCAGCCAAATAAAATCAACAATAAAAAATAAGTTTATCAAAGAATTTGTTTACTGGCCAATTTTAGAAATAAAAGAAGGGTATTGGATTTCCCCATTTACTAAAAGAAGAGCATTAAAAAGAATATTTAACGAATTAAATAATAACCCCACATCAACAATGCTAGATTTAGAATGGCCATTAACTAAAAATCCTCTCCTCTTTTTCACTCAAGCAATCAATTTTCCAAGAAACAAAAAACTGATTAGAAATTTCATTGACAACCATAAAGGAAAAATCCACCTTTGTGAATATTATCCAGAAGGAAAAAAGAAAGATTGGTTTCTAGAAAAGATGGGATTGCATTATAACAATGAAAAAGCAAAAATCATCAAAATGTTCTATCACTCAATGCATCCATCATTCAATAAAGATTTCTTCAGAAAAGAATTACAAAGAGGCAAAGAGTTACATCAAGATAATTTCATTGCTTCTTTCGGAACAATTGCATCTGGAATGAAAGGTAATGAACCAATCTTAACTAAAGAACAATTAAATCAAGATTTAAAGATCGCTAAAGAAAACAATATCCAAGAAGTAATTATTTTTAGACTTGGTGGACTGGATAAAGAATATCTAAAAATAATCAGAAAATATACTTAACAAACTTAAGAAACTTAGGTTCTTTCAACAAAGTTTTCATTACAATCGGTAAAGGATTCTCTCGCGTATGCTTCTCAAACACCGCCCTTATTTTTTCCTGACTAAGTAACTTAATAACTTCATCCCAGTCTTTATCAGAGAATTTGTTCATCACTTTCCTTAATCGTAAATGCAGATTCATTCTCTTTCGTAAATTACCCAATTCAATTTCATAATCTTTCTTGTTATCAATACAATCAACTAACACCTGAGCCTGTTTCATTCCCGGAATAATCCCACCAAGAGTAGTTGCTTTAACATAACCAGAAGCATCCCCCAAAAGGTAACAATTATCCCTAACCAATTTTTGTTTTGGATGATATAAAGGAATTGTTCCAGCCTGCATTTCCATTACAGAAAAATTCTTTCCTAACATAAACTTATCAAAATAAAAACGCGGATTTTTAGTTGTCGCTAAACCCACCCTAGCCAAATCTTTTGATTCAGGAACAATCCAAGCAAACAGTTCTGGACAAGTTTCTTTACCAAAATAAGTGTGATATCTCTGGGGATTAAAATTACCCCTAACAACTGCCTGTATCCCATAATAATTCTTTCTTTTACCATTATAGAAGCCGTAAGCTTTAGCCACACTTGACAATGGACCATCAGCAGCAATAACAACCTCTGGAAAGATTATCTTCTCCTGACCACTATCCCTAACAATAATATTTCCTTTCTCCTTACGCAAGAAAAAACTACTAAAAAAGACTTTAACGCCGGCTTTCAAAGCTAAACTAGCCAAATAATTATCAAACTTCTTCCTACAAACTAAGTACTCTCTACCAGAAAAAACCATCTGTTGCTTCGAAGAATTAACCTCAATCTCTGAGAAAGTATTTACTAAAAAAGAACTTTTATCTAACCCAAACAGATCAAAATCTGCTGTTAATAACCCAGTACATTGTATTGGCAGACCAATCTCTTTCTTTCGCTCATAAATAGAAATGTCATGACCCGATTTAGCTAACAAATATCCAGCATAACAGCCGATTGGCCCCGCACCGATTATTGCAATCTTCATTTAAAAAGAAAGTAGAATAAGCAATATAAAAATGTTAAGAACTAAAGTTCCTCCCAAAAATAAAAGAAAAAAAAGAAAATTGGAGGAAGAAAGATCTCCTACTTACTTAATAGTAAGTTTGTTCTTCCTCGTCTTCGTCTTTCCTTAATCTGCTAAAACCAATGATTAAACCAATGATTACTAACAAAACAACTAAGACGATTAAAGCAATTTCCAGACCGTTTCTTAAACTAAATCCTTTAGGAGTTGCTTTTCCTTCAACAACATTAGCTTTCAAAACAATTGTTTCCAAAACATCGTCGCCTGACATAACAGCTACACTTGCAACATGTTCGCCAGCAACTGTGCTAGCAACAGGAGTCACATCAACTTTAACAACTTTGTTTTTTCCTGATTCCAGAACAACTAAACTCTCACTAAGAGATGCAGTTGCCCAATCACCAGTAACAACGTCTAAAACGTATGCTTTTGAACTTGATCCAGCGTTAGTTAATGCAATTGCATAACTAGCAGTAGTTCCTGCAGCCACATTTTGACTTTCAGGTCCAACAGCTAAAACTAACTTATCGGATGTAGGAGCAAACATTTCGTTAGCTAAAACATTAACTTTAACAATTTTAGTAACAGTTTCTCTTAAGTTATCATATTTAGCTGAAACCACTAAACTGTATTCACCTGCAGCAGCAGTAGCTGGAAGAGGTAAAAACATTTCTGGAACATCTTCATAATCAACATTATTATTGTAATCAGTTGTTTCTGTACTTACAATATCAACAAATTCAGTTGCTTGAATTCCTAATTCAGGAATTGCTACAGTAACTTTAACGTCTCTCTCAGTCTTGTCTCCGAAGTTTTCCAATAAAACAGTAGCCAATAATGATC
>CAZIMI010000004.1:0-24236 GCA_964540325.1 uncultured Methanosarcinales archaeon
CAATAAAAAGATTATTTGAAGAACAAATTAGAATGTTAACAATGCAAACAATTGGAATAAAAGAACAAACGTTTGATTATCAGTTAAGTGGAGGTTGGATAAAATGAAGATAAAAGAAAGAATTGCTTATTTATTAGATAAGTATGAAAACATTAACACCCAAATGTTCCTGCCAACAAAACAAACATTCATTGACGATTATTATTAGCACATTCTACAAGCCCGGAACACCACGCCTCTAATTTTAAGGGGACAGACGAAAATATTTATAAACTGTCCCCTTCTAATTCTATTTAATGGAAATGTTAACCAAAACAGAACTAGAACTAAAATTCGAAGAGATTGCTAAAAAGATAGAAGAAGGAACAATCTTTATTCATCCCACGGACACTATTTATGGAATAAGTTGTAATGCGTTAGATGAAAAAGCAGTAAAGAAAATCAGAGAGATAAAAGAACGTCCAGAAACACCTTTTTCTATTTGGGCACCATCAATCAAATGGATTAAGAAAAATTGTTTAATCAATAAAGAAGTTGAAAGATGGTTAGATAAATTACCAGGACCTTACACTTTAATCTTAAAATTGAAAAACAAAAAAACAGTAGCAGAAAATGTTTCATTTAGCGATTCATTAGGGGTGAGAATTCCTGAGCATTGGTTCAGCAATGTAGTAGAAGCATTAAGATTTCCAATCATCACTACTTCTGTAAACAAAGCTGGACAACAGTTTATGACTTGTTTAGAAAATCTTGATCAAGAGATGAAAGGAAAGATTAATTTTATAGTTTATGAAGGAGAAAAGAAAGCCCGACCTTCTAAAATTGTTAATTTAGTAGAAGGAAAAGTTAAAGAAAGATAAATTCAAACATTAATCTTTTTACCATCAACAAATATTTCTGGATTCTTGAAAATTTGGTCACCATGAAAAATTGTTCTGATATCACCGCCGAACCAGTAATTGCTACCGATACCAATGTGTGCTGTTCCCAAAACTTTTTCGTCAATAATAGTTGAACCAATTAAGACAGCACCAGGATTTATTCCAATACCCAATTCCCCGATGTGTCTTACCCGGTAAGGATACTTTGCTCTATCTTCATAACGCTGGAAAGTTTCTTTCAGTAGAGATGCGTGTTTACCCTCTAATTTAACAACTCTGCCCTCCTCAATATAAAGTTTTACTGGTTCGTCTAACAAAACTGTCCCTTTAGCAGTTTTCATGCTCCCATCAACAACAACAATTCCGCTAACTCCATAATATCCTTTAGGAGGGATATAAACTTCTCCAGCAGGCATATTGCCACCAGAACCTTGCTCTTGATAGTTTCCAATATTAACAGCAGCAACCATCCCCTCAACATTAAAAGTTAAGTCTGTTCCAACCTCTGTTTTGATTTTAATTTCTTTAGCTGAATCCAGGATTTTCTTTAAAGCCAAGCCCTTTTTTTTCATCCGGGAATAATTGACATTTATTGCTTCTATAAAAAGATCAAAATGTGTTGTTCTGGCATCTGCCAAACCAGTAGCAGAAATAAATCGATGTCCATTTTCTCTACAAAAACCACGAAAACTTTTCATTGTTCCAATCCTTCCCAACTTATTAGAGACAGCTAAAACAATAACACTATCTTTTTCCAACTTTTCTAAAGCTTTAACAACATGGGGATCTGCATGCATGAAACCTTTCTTAGGATGTTGAAAAAGAAGTTCAGCGTTAAGATTTTTACTTTTTGCTGCTAAGTAATACCCGTAAGCAAGCATCGCAGAAAGACGCTTATTTTTTTCTCCATAATCAGAAATAATTAGAATACTTTCTTTTTTTACTTTCAGACAATTTTTAAGAACTTTATAGAACTGGGTAGTCTTCCTTTCTACAGCTTCTGCCAATTCTTTCTTTAATCCAAACATTTTCTCTTTAGAATTGGCTGTTATTAAAAAGATTTTGTTGGTAGAATGCTATGTTTGGTTTTTTATAATTTTCGTTACAAAGAAACTAAGCGAAAATCAAAGATTTTCTGAGTTTCTTTGTTGCACTTATCTTTTTTTCAACTTTGCAACAAAGAAACCTTTGTTGTTCATTTTATTCACTCGGCGATTTCTTTGTAATCTTCGTTACAAAGAAACCTTCCGTATCATTATCCTGGGGCCAGATTCGGATAACATCTTTAATTTGAGGATTATACTTTTTTCCTTTAAACTCCATCACCGGTTTGCTTAATTTCAATCCAGGTAATTTGACTGGAACAATTTCAGCATTAGCAAACTTCTCTAACAAATAATCTACAACGCCCTCATTTTCTTCAGGTTCAACAGAACAAGTAGAATAAACCATCTCTCCGCCAACTTTAAGATTTTCAAAAGCACTAACAATAAGCTCTTTTTGTTGTCTGGCTAATTTAGAAATCATTCCCGGATTCCAAATTTGAACAGTTTTCAGACTTTTACGGATTGTTCCTGTTCCAGAACAAGGAGCATCAACAAGAATCTTATCAAACTCAAATCCATGAAAACGTTTACCAGACATTAAAGTAATAATGCTATTAGTCAACCCGCTTCTTTGTAAATTAATTCCTAAACTCTGTAGCCGTTGACCTTTGTAATCATTGGCAACAATTAAACCTTTGTTTTCCATCATCATCGCCATTTGAGTAGTTTTTGAACCAGGGGCAGCACACATATCTAAAACAATATCGCCCGGCTTTGGATCAAGTACAAGAGGAGGAATCATACTAGCAGCTTCCTGAACATAAATCTGGCCAAGATGATGTTCAAACAAATTCCCTACATCCCTTCTATCAGGATGAGAAATCCAGAAACCTTCTTTACACCAAGGAACCGGAGTTAAAATCCAGCCTTTTGCTTCAATTGACTTTTTGACATCTTTAACCGTTCCCAGAATAGTATTAATACGAATACTTCTTCTCAGAAAAGATAAAGAATATTTTTTGAACGCTTCCCAGTTAGTCAGTTCTGAATATCTTTCTATAAATGCTGGTTTGAACTCGATGTTTTCTGTAGTGGGAATTTGTTCTGGTGACATAAATGTATTTGAAATTAACAAGATTTAAAAGAGTTTTGTTGTTTTTGACTGATTTAAGTTTTCTTTATCCTAAACCTAATTTTGCTTCTAAAGTGTCTAGTTCAGAGCTTGTTTTTGCTGAAAGGACCATTAACTTGGCAGACTTTCTATTACGTTTCCAATCACGTTTATCTCCTAAATATTTGCGCTGATTTATTAGCACATAACCATCAGTGCAATCATCAGTATAGGGAATACCTACTCCTGGAATCTCCTGCCGAGGTACAGTATGTTTAGAATATACTCGTTTGATAGTCATATCATAAGCAAAAGCAGTTCCGGTTCGGATAAGAGCGTTGTCCCCCGTTGCTGCTTCCCATCTTTGGTTAGCCAAATAAAAAAATGGTGGAAGTTGAAGAAGACTCTCAAACTCGCAAATCAAATCTTGAGGAATTGTTAGATCAGAGTCAAGAGAACACTTCTTTATTGCACTAACTAATTGTTTATTAGCGACTGGATTAATAATAATTTTTCTGCCTTTCTCTGTATCTTCCGCAGGGAAAAAGTCCCAGAATTTTGTTCCAGGTGGAGGTGAGTTAGGACAAATAATATGATGTTTTGTCGGCACTCCTTTTACGTTATATACTAATTGATTGGCTGAAGCTTTTATTATGTCCAAATTATATCCAATAGTCGAACGATTGGCAGAATTATAAATCCCCCAGAATTGAAATAAGTATTCTGGGAGTTCTCGAACAGCGAGAAGCCATAGTTGCCAGAACCCTTTTTCCAGAAACATTTCTTTTGGTTGTCGTTTAGCTGTATGTTCATCTTTTAATCCTAAGTAAAGCCGGTGCTGGGTTTCTGGAGAAAGAAGCAATCCTGCTATTTCTTCAATCATTTTCTAATCCTCCGTCTAGCCCCAATTTTACTTCCAGAACATCCAAGTCTTGGCCGGATTGAGCGGTGAGAATTAAAGTGTAAATTGGTGAATTTCCTTTAATAGAACCAAAACCATCAGCTGCGGGGTAATCAGACCAGTCAACCAATAATTCATTAAATAAATCTGTTCCCGGCGGGTAATTGACGGTTTTCCTTACATATCGCGATTCATAGCTGGCTGCTTTTCCAATCTTGGCTAAACCAGTTACCACATCACCACTTTCAGGAAATGCTAATGTCCTATAATCGAATTTAAAAAAAAGAATAGGGGGGATTTTCATCATTTCCCTAAAACTAACTCGGTCAGAAACATAACTCTCATAACCTCTTTTTCTATGTCCCCAATTTTTATGAGATTCTTCATATAACCAATCATTTATCTGAGGTTCAAACTCCTCGATTGTTCGAGCAGCAGCAAGATAGTTATCTAAAGAAGGTCTTTTTAATATTAATCTATCATTTTCTAAAGGAATCAATGGCCAGCCTTTATGTTCAGAAAAGTGACTTGCTGAGGATTTAGTAGAAAGGAATTCTCTAATCTTCTCAGGAGTAACTTTTTCCCACTCAGAAATTGCGATAAGACTATTAAATCTCCTATTAAGCATACTTTCTGAGATGGGCATCTCTCTTTTTTCAAAACCTTCCTTGGCACAGTAAATATCATAATCTGGATCGTACGCAGGAATATACAGCCTTTCTTGTTTTTTTACCATACTACCAGTAGTAAAACAACCCTTTAACTATTTTGTTTCCCCCCAAGTGGGAAAATTTATAAAGAATCGCTGATTTTACTCTAAATAATGGATTTAACAATATTAAAAGAAGTTGGATTAACAGATGGAGAGATTAAAGTCTATTCTGCTTTGATTGAATTAGGAAATGCTCCAATCTTCAAAATTATGAAAAAGTCAAAAGTTTCCTCTTCAAAGGTTTATTTGATTTTGGATAAACTAATCCAAAAAGGATTTGTTAGTTTTAATGTTGAAGATAAGGTTAAGAAATTCCAGATAACAAACCCAAATTCGGTTTTAGACTATGTTAATGATAAAAAAGAAGAATTAATTGATTTTAATAAGGGTTTTGAAAATCTAATCCCTCAAATAATATCTCAGAAAGGGACTTTTGAGCTGGAATCAGCCCAGGTTTATACTGGTGTGAAAGGAATTTCTGCAGCTTTTGAGAATCTTTTGAAAGAAATGAAGAAAGGCGAAGAATATTATTTTTTTAGTATAAGTGCAGATGAATTAAGCAGCAAAGGCATGGAATTATTTTTTAAGAATTATCACAGGAAAAGGATTGAAAAAGGAGTAAAAGTGAAAGGAATTGTTAATCCAACCATAAAATCAAAATTTGTTAAAGAAGTGTTAAACAAAACTTATTCAGTAAAATATTACAAATTAACTTTACCTACGGGAGTTATTATCGGGAAAAGCAGAATTATTATGCCTTTATGGGGGGAAAGCAATCTTTGTTATGAGATTATTTCTAAAAGAATGGTTGAAAAATATAAGAAGTTCTTTGAAAAGATTTGGAAAGCAGCAAGATAAAGCTAAACGATTTTCAATAAAAACATATATAAACTGCCTTTTCTTTCTTTATCTTAGAAACTAATAATCCAAAAAAAAGGTGATACTAATGGTTAATGTTGCAATTAATGGGTTTGGTCGGATCGGAAGAATGATCTTTCGTGCAGGTTATAAAGATAAAAAAATTAATATTGTTGCTATAAATGATTTAACTTCCACAGAAAATCTAGCTTACTTATTGAAATATGATTCCGTACACGGCAAATTAAATGATAAGATTTCTTTTACTAAGAATGCTCTTATTATTAATAGTAAAAAAATCCCCGTATTCGCAGAAAAAGATCCAGAGAACTTACCCTGGAGAAAATTAAAGATTGATGTTGCAGTTGAAAGTACTGGCTTTTTTTTAACAAAAGAATTGGCTAGTAAACATTTGAAAGCTGGAGCAAAAAAAGTTTTACTTTCCGCACCAGCAAAAGATGATAAAATAAAAATGTATGTTTATGGAGTAAATCATAAAAAGTATAATAAAAAAGATAAAATTGTTTCCAACGCTTCTTGTACAACCAATTGTTTGGCACCAGTTGCCAAGATTCTTAACGAAAAGTTTGGAATTGTTTCTGGATTACTGACAACCATACATGCTTATACTTCAACCCAAAAAATTGTTGACAGTCCAAGTAAAAAGTTTAGAAGGGGAAGGGCCTGCGCTGTAAATATGGTTCCGACAACTACTGGAGCAGCAATCGCTACTTGTAAAGTTCTTCCTCAACTAAAAGGTAAAATAGACGGAATGGCGATTAGAGTTCCAATAGTAGATGGTTCTATTACTGATTTCACTTGCACTCTAAAAAAGAAAGTTTCTGAAGATGAAATTAACAAGGTAATGAAAGTTGCTGCTCAAAAAGAATTGAAGAAAGTTTTAGAATATTCTGAAGAAGAACTTGTTTCAACAGACATACTAACTAATCCGCATTCAGCAATCTTTGACAGTAAATTAACTAAAGTGATTAACGGCAATACTGTCAAAGTTTTTGCTTGGTATGATAACGAATGGGGTTATAGTAACAGAATGATAGATATGATAAAGTGGATCAATAAATAAATACAATCACTCAAAGAAAACTTTAGTAACGCCTTTAACTTTATTTACTCTTTTAATTAATTCTTTCAGATGTTCTAAATCACGGGGAATAACCTGAAAGTTACATTGAGCATGTTCTATATCAATCAGTTTTGCTTTCGCTTCTTTAACTTCAAAACCAGCATTAGCAATCGTATGTAATAAATCTGCTAACAGGCCGCTTCTTTCATGAGCGTTAACAAAAAACTTGATTTTTTGATTGAAAGACTCTTTCCAATTAACTGCTACCCACCTTTGCTGTTCTTTAAGGGCCAATTTACAATCATCTCGATGAGTAGAAACAATCTTTCTTTTTGTCAAAATACCAATAATTTTCTCACCGGGAAGAGGATTACAACATTTAGCCAAAATACAAGTAGCATTAGGAAATGCTTCTGATTCAACTAAGATCCCCTGCTCTTCAGTTACTGTTGGTTTAAATGTTCTAAAATATAAAGCAGGCAATTTTTCATATTTCTTTAATGATTTCCTGATTTTCTGTCTAGCTTTGGCAGACTTAACCAGTTTAATCCAGCTTCTTCTTGGACGCTGATTTTTGTTAGTTACAACCTCAACAACATCGCCATGGGTAATAATATGTTTCAATGGTACAAATCTCCCGTTAACTCTCCCCCCTACTGAGTGATTTCCAACTTCTTCATGCACAGAATAAGCAAAGTCAAGAATAGTAGCATTCTTCGGTAACTCTTTAGTGTCACCTTTAGGGGTATAACAATAAATGGTATCGCCAAACACATCAACTTTTGCTGCTTCCAAAAAATCTTTATTATCGCCGTCTTTCTGTAAATCCAAAATCCCTTTCAACCAGGAAATTTTCTTTTCAAATGATTGTTCAGAGGAAATGCCTTTGTAACGCCAATGAGCAGCGATTCCTTCTTCAGCAAATTCTTCCATTTCGGAAGTTCTGATTTGAATTTCTGCAACTTTTCCATTAGGAAGTTTTATTCCAGTATGAATTGAGCGGTAAAGATTAGGTTTTGGGTTAGCAATATAATCTTTTAATCTCCCTTCAATTGGTTCAAACACTTCATGCAACAAACCCAATAAAGAGTAACAATCCCGCTCGTTTGAAACTAGGATTCTAATCCCTAAAAGATCAAACAACTTATTTAAAGAAGTTTTCTTTTTCTTAAGTTTCTTATAGATACTATAAACATGTTTAGATCTGCCACTAATACCCACGATTTTTATTCTTTCGCCGACAACTCTTTTAATTACGCGAATCGCTTCAACAATATTTCGTTGCCTTTGCTGGCTGGACTCTTTCAAAAAATTAATAATTTCATCATATTTTCGGGGACTAAGAACTCTAAAAGATAAATCTTCCAACTCAACTTTAATTTTTTCTATTCCCAAACGGTAAGCTAACGGAGCATAAATCTCTAAAACTTCATGGGCAACTCTTTCCTGGGTATTCTTTGGAAGAGCTTTAATTGTTCTCAGATTATCAAGTTTATTAGCTAATTTTACAAGAATAACCCTCACATCAGTCAAAGTGGTTAAGAATATTTTTCTTAAAGCTGTAGCCTCTAATTTTTTGTTACGATGTTTAATGTCTTCAATTTCTTCAACTTCTTTAACTAAATTATAAACTTCGTTACCAAACTCTTCCTTAACTTTGTTTAAAGTAATGTCATTTAAATGTCCATGAAATAAACCGGCAAGAACAACTTCTGGCACAGCCTTATTTTCAGCCAGAATCAAACCAATCCTCAGGTTATGTTCAAGAAAAGTATCTCCGGAAATTCGTTTCTTTTCTTTCAGTTCATTTTCTATCAAATCAATTGCTTCTTCAAATCTTTTTAGAGAATCATCTTTATAACCAAACAATTTACATTGAGCCAGGAACTTATCTTTATCCATGAAGTCTCAAAAGGGCAGTGTATTTAAAAAAGTTTTATTGTTTTTTTCTTTATGTTGTCTCAATCTCTAAAGTTATATTTTATTACTCTCTAAGTCTAATAATAATATTAACTAAAAAAGCAAACCCGATTACAATGATTACTGAAAGTTCTATTGGTTTGTTTATCTCTCCACCAGAAAACATTTTGCTTAACAAAAACAAAGCAGTAATAATAGCACTAATACCATTAAGGTATAGTTCAATAATCTTTAAAACATTAATAGTACTAACCATCTTTACTTAAAGAACTGTAAATAGAATCCTGCCGCAACTATAATTAACATTAAAGTAATCATCCCCAAAACAACATATAAGATAATTGTATTTCTATCCATTTTTTATCATCAATTAAATTTTATCTTTAATCATTTCCTCAATTCTTAACAAACGATTATATTTAGCAGTTCTCTCTCCCCTGCAAGGTGCGCCAGCTTTAATCTGACCACATCCAAGCCCTACAGCTAAATCAGCAATAAAAGTATCCTCAGTTTCACCGCTACGATGAGAAACCATAACTTTCCAGCCATTTTCATAAGCAAGTTTTACTGCCTCTAAAGATTCTGTAAGCGTCCCAATCTGGTTAACTTTCAGTAAAAGACAATCACAACTTCCTTCCCGAATAGCTTCTTCAATCCGTTCAACATTAGTAACAGTTAAATCGTCTCCTACCACTTGTACTTTTAATTTCTTTTCCGCTAATCTTTTTCTCAGTTCTGCAAAAGCCAGAAAATTCTCTTGTTTAAAAGGATCTTCAAATGAGATTATTGGATATTTCTTTGCTAATTGTAGATAATATTCAATCAGTTTACTCTTAGTCATCTTTTTAGGGGTGTAATAAAACCCTTTCTTAAAAAAAACAGAAGCCGCACAGTCCATAGCAATGTCAACTTTTCCTGAATAGCCTGCTTTTCTTATTGCTATTTTCAGCAGATCTAAAGCATCCTCGGCTTTTCTTATTGGCGGAGCAAAACCACCTTCATCACCAACATTTGTTGCGTTCTTTCCATATTTCCTTTCGATCACATTTTTCAGATGATGATAAACTTCTGTTCCCATACGTAAAGATTCTTTGAAATTTTTTACCCTGGGAGAAATCATAAATTCTTGAAACGGAAGAATATTTCCAGCATGCATCCCCCCATTAATAACATTAAAGAAAGGTCTTGGTAAAGTGGTTTTTATTTTTTTATCTCCTAATAATCCATTAATATACTCAAATAATTGCTTGTTTCTTGCTACTGCCCCTGCTCTGCAAACAGCTAAAGAAACTCCCAATATTGCATTGGCACCAAACCTGCTTTTATTTTCTGTTCCATCTTTCCTAATCACAATAGCATCAATCTCTTTTTGTTTAGTACAATCTTTCCTTTTGATTAACGGAAATATTTTTCTTTCTACATTACGGATAGCTTTCATTACTCCTTTTCCCAGATAACGTTTAGTTTTATCCCTAAGTTCAAGAGCTTCATGTTTACCAGTAGATGCTCCAGAAGGAACAGCAGCAGTGTAGGTTTTGTTTTTAACAATAACATCCACTTCAATCGTAGGATTACCTCTACTATCAAGAATTTCACGTGCTTTAATTCTTTGGATGGAAGTCATTTTAGTTTAACCCAACAATGATGGGATAATGGTCTGAAGCAACAGGTGAAGTAACGATTTGAGCAGAAGATTTAGTTAAACCGGAGGAAAAGAAGATAAAGTCAATTTTCTTTCCTTTACTAAGATGTGTAATCCCGGAGGTTCCGTCAGAACTAAAATCTGAGAATGAACTGGCTGTATTGACATTATTAAAATCGCCAACTACAATCACATTACCTTGAGACTGGATTCCCGCATTATAAACTTCATTATGTAATTCTTGAATTTGATCTTTATTAACTGCTTGACCATTACTTTCGTCATGAGTAGTATGAGTATTAAAAAGAGTTATCCCTTTACCTTTAATTGTTACTTTAACTCTCTGATAATTCCTAGTTTCTCCAGAGTTATACCCCGTATCTAATGTGCTTTGTTGTGAATAAGAGCCGGTTATTGTTTCCAGAAAATTATTTTTACTTAAGACAGCATTCCCTTGCGGATCTCCTGCCCCAGCATAAGCCTGAGAGAAATATCCCACCATATTTAATTGGTTCTTAAGTGTTTCAAACTGACTTTTCTTAACTTCCTGTAAACCGATAATGTCGGGCTGATATTGTTTAATTAGTTGAACAACATTATTTATTCCTTCCAATCCCTGATGGATATTATAAGTCATTACTTTAATGTTGCCGGTAACTGTTACAAGAGAAGTAGTGGTTGCAGCCGAAGGATTTATTGTTGCACTTGGACCAGTTCCACTTTTATCATATTTTTGATAAGTAAGGTAAATCATGCCAGTATAATCAGAAGGCGTTCCTTTCTTATTAAGTATTTTTTTGGTTGTAAGCCAACTACGATGTATTTTCTCTCCATTTAATTTTGTATAAGTATTAGTAGAAAAATCTGTATTATCATAAATATGCTGCCAAACTAAATCCCAATTGTCGCACCTACCACCAGCCCTTTGAATTGCATCATTAACTATTGAAGAGCCCATATTATAAGCAGTAGCCCAGGCTTTAATTTTATCTTTACCACATTCTCCAACTTCTTTAATCTTTTCTTTTATTGTTAAAGTTCCACTAAAAATATTTTTATTGGGATTAAATCTATCATCTGGTAAGCAGTTTCCACCAGTACAAACATCACACCATTTCACGGGCTCTCCCCCTCTAGTTTTAACTTTTCCATTTTTTTTCCAATCATAACAATTATTACAGGATCTTGGAGAACTGGCACCTTTCTGGTTACATTGCACTTTAATGTATTTCGGATGAGCAGAGCCACCGCAGATTTGTAATAAGCCGGAACAGCCAGTACTGGATATCAAATTGGGTTTAAAGTTTGATTCGTGTTTCATAATTGCTTTAACGAAGGCTGCTTCAACCCCAAACTGATTTGCCGCCTGTTCAATCAAACTGTTATAATTATCTTCGCCAGGGAGATGAGTTATCTGACCGGACGTAATGCCTCCAGATTGTGTCTGGCCAGCCACTGGTTTATATTCATAATAAACGTCATCAAAAATTTTCCAGGGATTAGTTGAATCTAAAGGGTCGTAAATTAAATTACTATTGCGAATCAATTCGCCGACACTCTTACTTTGACCTTTAACTGGATTAGACCAAACATAATCAATCTCTTCCTGACGTTTAGAAAGACCTTTTGAAACTTTTTGCATCCCTGATTGTTGATTCTGAGGAGAAGAAGGAAAAGAAGAAGTAGTTGGTGAAACAGCCGCACCAGTTCCAGTAACTAATTCAGACAATTTAACAAACTTAATTCCTTTCTCTTGCAATCCTGGAATTGCAGCCATAACCCCTTCCGCAACTTCTCTTTCAGGATGGTTCATGTGAGAAATAATTATATCTCCACCTTTAGCTGTTAGCCAATTATTCTTAATCTGTGCAGCAGGTTTTTTTGAGCCTTCATCACCATTAAGACTCCAATCCACAATTTCATGTCCGTTTGCTTTAGCTACTTGCACACACTTAGGGTCCGCCATTCCCGTACCGGGACGATAATATTTTGTCTTTACCCCCAGTAAATTATAGATTTCATCACTAGCAGATTTTATTTCAGTAACCATCTCTTGTTCATTAGCGGTAGCAGCAATTCCATAAACTTCTTTGTCAGATAAAGTGCAGGGTTTATGATAGTAACCATGATTTTGAATCTCAAACAAAGGGTTTGCTGCCAATTGCTTAGCTATTGCAAGATTATTTTTTATCCAACGGACATTTAGAAACAAAGTTGCTGGAATATTATTTTGAATTAAATAATTAATCAAATCCTGATCATACCCAAAACTAGAAGCTCCGGGAGTTTCTGCACCACAAGCATCAAGAGTTATAGCAACTTCATTCGTTTTTCCAGGAATAGAAGTTATAACTCCGGGAGTGGTTTTTCCTTCTGGATCATAAGCATAAGACCAAACATAACTAGAAATAAGAATCAAAATAACAACAACTAGTAAAAGCAATAATTTACTTTTCCTGGTAACATTTCTTTTCAGCATTTTACTCCTCTTAATCAAGATCATATTCCCCATCAAAATCAGATACATATTCTAACTCTTCGAAATCTACTTCTTCAACATTTTCAACCATTGTAAATGTTTTCACCAAAGTTGTTTTTTTTACTAACAAAGGATTTTCAACAAGCAGTTCTAAAATATATTTTCCTTCGGGCAATTCTGAACCAACTACAAAAAAATCTTTGAATGTAACTGATTCTTTCCGTTCATTACTAGTAACATCATAATTAAAATTATTTTTCTCATCTACATCCAAAAGTAAATTATCATTCGGACCTTTAATCCGATAATTCTCTACCAGCATAATATCACCATTATAAGTGCTGCTTTCAACGACAAAAAGAAAATGTACCTCTGAACCTAAAGAGAACTCGTCTGTTTCGCTGATACAATTATAATTAGCATCTATAAAACCACAAAACTTGAAATCTTTAACGGCAAGATAACCTTCTCTGCCCATGGGAATAAATTCTGTATTCAAAACAGAAACCTGTTCGTTCTCAGCTTTAACAGCAATAACTCCGCTTTGAACTAAAAACAGAATTATCGCACTAGTTACCACTACCACAACCATCATAATCAAAACTTCCATGGCAATCTTTGCTTTTTTATTCTTCATTTTTTATTTAGCTTCCAGCACAAAGTTTCAACAATTCACTCTCTCCAGCAGTAATCTCAAAACTTGGCATTGCTTCAACTCCAGTAGCTTTTGTACATGAGCGAGCATGAGTAGCATCAATACAACCAAAAGCCCAGGGAGCATTATCGCCAGTTAAGTAATCAATAGGATAAAAACTTTTATCACATTTATTGTCAGAGGTTCCAATTGTTGTTGTTGTTCCTGGTACCGAAGGACTGGTTACAGGAGCAGCAACCCCTTCACAACCAGCCACAGCTTGTATTTCACCCATATACTTCTCAATCTTTTTATAATCAATAAGATTTTTTACATCGTCTGGGTAAAGTTCACCGTAACTATCGTCAGGATAATGGCGATTAAAGAAAACATCTAAAAGATTACATACATTTGCTTTACTTGAAATTTTCCAGTTATCGCCGCTGGTAACAATATGGCAGGCAGTAGCATAATAAATACCAATCGCATCTTCAATATCGTTTTGTTTCCTGCCTAAAAGCTGATTGGTTCTTTGTAAAACGTCACCGCACTTATTATCCTTAAAGTCCTGATGAAGTTTACTGGTTTCCTGAGTGGCTAAAGCTTCCATTTGTAAGAGGATATTAACATTTGCCTGCTGTCTGCCAAAAGCTGGCGCTCTAACCGGAATACTGGCAGAGAAACAACTACCGCTGGCATCTGGCTGCAATAGTTCAGCAGTTACAGAAACTGAACGTTGATTTCTGGCATAAGCTAAGGGTGTAGCAACTTGATAAACACAAGTGTTCTTTGTTCCATGAGGTTCGCCCACCATATTTCTATATCTAAACCCTTCCTGAAACTGGAACACGGCTTCTTTAACTTCCATGGAAGTTAAAGTAGCTCTGCCACTTAAAGACAAACTTCTATCTTGATCGTTAACAGAATAACCTGGACTGACAACACTAACTTCCAAAGGCACATAAACTTTATACTGATTATTAAAAATTTCATATCTAAAAGTATAAGATCTCTGTTCAGCAGCAGAAGGAACTGCCGAACCCGCTGCCAATACCGGATAAGAGCAGCCTTCAGCACTTTGGTAAGTAGACAATTGCATACTTGTTCCTGAGCCGGCAAAGAAATCATCACCAACTGTACCCAAACCATAAATCTCAAAAGAAGTTGGGCCGGGAAGGTTGACTGGCAAATCCTCAGCTGGTTTTTCTTGTTCAAGTTGGGGAACACCAGAAGACCTTGTTTTTAGGCAGTATTTTCCACCGTCAGTCATCAAATGCACTTTAACTCTAATTTTATCGTCCTTGGTAAATAAACCAGGAGTCAAACAACTTACCCAGGAATCTGTTTGATCATCATGACAACTGAAAAAAGGATCCTCCAAATATGCACTTACCCCGCCACCAAACATTTGCTGCACTTCAGGACAATAATATCTACCTGAAGCTACCTGCACTTGACAAACAAATTCTGCAGGTGGAGATACATCAATTATTGGGAAATAAAATTTACCACTTTCATAACCTTCATCAAAACAGTTTTCTGGACTTTCATAAGTATCTAACTGTAAATCTACAACAACGTGATCATAACGATAATTGGAATCGATCTTTTGCGGAGAAGGAATCTGCATATCAACCATCTGGCCGGGTTTAAGGTCAAACAACCTTCCTTTTTCTATATGCTTAGTTCGTTCTGCTTCCACTGATGAAGTTTCTGTAATATGTAAACAGTCACAGCCCTGCTCACCACATTGCACGCCAGGATAACCTAAATCTTCTGGCCCAATACATTTTAGATAAATGTCAGCGTTCTTAATACCGCAGCCAGGGAAAATTAAAGCTCCGAGATTATAATTGTACACTGCTGTACCCTTTTGAGGATTAAAAGTTGCCTGTTCCCTTTCTACCGGGAAGGCCATGGCAAACGTTTTTGTCTGGAAAGCATTGGCAGAGTCCATAATAAAGTCCATCCCTAAAGGAAAATCATAACCAAAAGCAGCCATACATATTGACTGAGCAAAACCCTGTGCGCCAGTAGCAAAGAACTGGTTAAGTTTAGCGTTACCATAATCTTGCTGAATATCACCAATTGAAGAGTCCATCGCCTCGCCAAGAGATTCAATTCCAGCTTTAACCCCATAACCTAATTCGTCTAAAGCTCCACCCTCGCCTTTCTGCTGATCGCCCATACTTATTGGACTGCAATCTCTAAAGAAATAAGCCAATACTTTATACATTAAACCACAAACGTGTTGGGTAAAAACGGTCTTACAAACACCGGCATCTCTTAAGCCGGAAACTTTTGCTTCCTCAATACAGGTTGCCAATCCCTGTAAAATACTTTTCATCATAATCAAATGTGCCCTTACCCCAGACAAACAGAAAGTTTGGTAAGTTCCCAAAAAAGTATGGGGATCAACTTGATGAACTTCTTTTTCTGTTCCAGGAAGATAATCTAATAAATAATCTGCACCAAAAGCCGAGGAAACATCTCTCCAATTATAATAACGCAGTTTTGAATAATAAGTTCCCCTAGTTCCAAAATTCTCATCAAATAATCTTGCCTGACGATAAATCCAATCTTCTGCAACGTTGCCTTCTTCTTTAGCTGCATGTCTTACTCCACCATATTTTTTCTTTTTCTCATCAAAGGTACAAACACATTGTAATAAACCAGTTCTAGTTCCATTAGATTCTTTAGCAACTAGTTCTCCCAATCCTGAAGAAGCGCTTCTTTTACAGACAGTGCTTCCTGCCTCTAAAACGCAAGTTAAACCTGAACCACATTCGCCAACATTATTTTGATTACAAGGTTTATTTTCCATAGCAGAATTTACTATCCCAGGATCATCCCCAGGTTCCAAATCAATAAAACAATCTTTAGTGTATCCTGCAGAATATCTGGCAATATCTTTCTCTTCAGTAGACTTCTGTCCCATGATTTTATCACCAGCCCCTTTTAAAATAATATCTTTGCCCTGTCTTTCTTCATAATAACAACCATGTTGACCATCTACAGGGATACCACTAATATCAGCAATATTTGTGATTCCCCCTTTTTGATCATACATATAACCTTTCTTTCTCGGATTTTTACAGGCAGCTTTACAGCTTTTATCTTGGCCAACAATAAACTGGTTGTCAGAAGAGTCTGGCGGCCGGTAAGCAATCAGTCTTTGGGGAGAACTATAAGCAAAATTGTCGCCTAATCTGGCACCAAAAACTGGCACTTTATCTAAATAAACAACCTGTCCGTCACCAGACGGAGATTCAACATACTCGTCTGAAACAATATACAAACGCTCATTATAACGGTAACAAGTACTGGCCCCTTTCTCCCTGATTCTTTGGGTAATATCGCCGGCAGTTGCAACCCCAACGTTAGATTCAATTACTTCTTGACAGTTCTCTACTTCCTGTAAGGGAACTCCCCGGGAAGAAACAGTACATTGCTCCTGTTTAACAATCACAGATTCAATCTCGGTTTCTTCTTTTGTAGAAGTCCATCCAGCAGGAACAGTCCTACAGAAAACCCGGTCGCAAGTCCAACGATAAGCCTGGTCAAGGGCAGCTTCAGCTTTCCACATCGCCGTAGTTCTGGGACAAATTTGATCTAAAGAATATTCGCTAGCATCCCAGCTGGCTTTACCTTCCTGAAAACCATAAACATTCGGATTTCCTCCTGGATCTGCTCCAGGTTGAGTTGAGAACAAGTTACCAATCTCTTGCCAATGGTCAATCGTGCTTTGCATTAACAATTTACTTTGGTCACGAGGACATTGCGGTTTACTATCCGTACCACTAGCAGCTTCAGCAACTTTCTTAACAGTAGAAGAATAAGATTCAATCTTAGAAATTGTTAACCTAACCCATCGAGTAATCATTCTTAAAAGGAAGGAAGCAATACAACCAATACCAGCAATTAAAATTGCATCTTCTAAATAAGGAAGAAACTTGTCAATCTGTTTTATGGTCCAATGAATTCCGTCTAAACCTTCATCAGCCATCCAGTCAGGAAGCATCTCTTGACTATCAATTGGAATATCAACAAAATAACTTAAATCCTGACAGGAAGTTTGGGTTTTTGTTTGATCAAAACTTCCGTCCGTCTTTCTCTCCCGATAACTGACTTTTATTTTCAGAGGGAAAATAATCTGCCTTTTCTTAAATTCGTTCCAGAAATCACTATCACGGTCACTTAATTTCTCAGCGGTATGTAATTGAAATGTTGTGTACCAAGCAGTTCGATCAGCGTTAGATACTGCCCGCGGATGAGGGGGCATAATGTTACAACCAAGTTTTGTGCTATCTTCTTCCATCATACTCTGGGTACAGGCACGCTCAAAACTGACAGAAGTGATTTCGTATGGTTTGTCTGAATAAGTTCCCGGATTCATTGGGGTAGCTGCAGTTGCATAGTGTACAGGAATATAACCGCTTCCCCGATAAGACAAATTAAAAACCGCGGTTGCTTCTTCCCGCCCGTCATCTAGTAAAGTGGGATCTAAACGTAAAGGCCTTTGGAACTGAGCCAAAGACTGAACATCAAAATCAAGATTTTGAGAATAGCAAGAGTGGATGGTAATGGTTGTTTGTGAAAAACCGGATTTGCCGCTGCTATCTTCAGCAATAACAAACACATAATAACTAAACTGCTGTTGATCTGCTGCCTGCTGAATCGGAAATATTGTAAATGCTAATAATCCTGTAGGAACCTGTTTAGGTGCTAAATCCTCCAAACTTAAAGGTTCACTTTCAAAATCAATATCTTTAAAAGTAAAACTTCCGTTCTGGTCAGCTGTAACTTTTGCCCGGGCTTTCTTAAAGTCGGGAGTGAATTCATAACCGATTGGACGATAGACATAAATGTAAACTGTTGCCCCTGGTTCAGTTTCTCCATGAACGCTAGAGGTGGCTTTACTTTGATAACCGCCGCCAGGAGTCAATCTTTTCCCCTGATAATATTCTGTACCTTTTTCAAGTTTAAAACTTACTTGCGGGGCCTGAGTATCTGCCATAATTTCAAACTCTTCAATAGTTTCCCAGCCAGCAGCGTCCTTAACTACAATTTTGATGACATTTTTCCCTTCCTCAAGAGAAATTGATTCTTTGATTTCTTTACCTTCACCCTTAGCAACAGATTTATCACCAACAAAAATTTCATAAGAGGATTCTTCAGAGATGGTTCCGTTTATCTCTATAGAATTATCATCGGCAATCTCCGGCAATTCTTCTAAAGTAAGTTTAGGTTTACTTGAATCTGAAAATACTTTACCCGTAAACTCGGCTTTATTACCGGCAGCATCAAAAGCTTCTACCTTAATAACATTCTCGATATCTTTGGCAATGGGGACGTTTAGAAATTCAAATTTCCCTGCTGGTTTCTTTACTTCTGATTTTTTATCCCAAAAAGCTTTTCCAGTAACTGCTACTGTTTCTTCTTGCTCTGTTGTTACTTCTGATTCGTTAGTAGTTGGTGTTTCTGGTGTTTCTGGTTCTTCATCTTTAACTTCCTCAGCAGCTTCTACAGCAGAAGTCTCATTGGCTTCAGCTGGCTCCTCAGGAACTTCTTTTGCAACAACTTCTTCTGCCGGCTCTTCTTCAACTTTCTCTTCCTTAACTTCCACACCAAAAGACTTCCCAATATCTCCTTCTTTCAAAGCAACAGCAGTTCCAGACAAGGCACCATTAACATACAACTGAACTTCTGCTCCCGGTTCTGTCCAGCCAACTAAATCTAGCTTGGCGCCGGCAACTTTTTCCGATAATTCTACAACCAGTTCTGGAGGAGTTATATCAGGAGCCGGAGTATTAAATGAATAAAGTTCTCCAGAATTATCGTCAACAATTTCGTTGCTTTCAACTTTATAATAATAAGTTTTTTCTGCCTGCAAATTATCTAACAAGAATTTGTGTTCAGTGACTTTTTTAGCATCGCCAATTTTTTGTAAATTTTCTTTATTCTCACCATAACTGATAAAACTGTCTGCCGGTTCGTCAGTGTCCCATTTAACAATGGCATTATTTTCTGTTACTTCTTCTACCCCGATGTTAGATAATTGTAAAGCACTGATTAAAGGCAGGTTGATAAAAAGAGCTAGCACTAAAATTACGAGAAACTTATTTCTTGCCCACACTCTTTTTTTCATTTTTTACTTTATCTCCGGTAAAGGAATATTAAGACTATTTTCTTCCATGCCCAACATTAGTTCCAACATTTCATCTTCGCTAGGGTTTTCTTTACTATAAACGTGAAATATCAGTTCGCTTGTTCCAGTAGCTACTTCTGTTAATTTGCTCCAAGGAATAGTCCACTTGCCTTTATATCCACCGATAAATTCTTCTTCATTAATAACATTAATTTCAAGATTGTAACTAAAGTCTGCATTTGCTAAAAGTTCAATACTCCCTTTTTCTTTTAATGACTTATCAAATTCTTTGGAATCAACAAAATTGATCTCATGAGTAAGTTCTTTTTCAGTATTGTTTGTTCCGCTAAATTTAAGTTTAATTAAAGCCATATCGTTTTTATTTAGTTCTTTAGGGGGCCCGACTACTGGAAGCCCGCTATATATGGGTAATTCATGCTTGACAACTTTAATTTTTTCCAGAGGGATAGAAATTAAAGGCGTTAAGTCTAACTCTACTTCTTTATCAGGAGCTGTAACAACCCGAACCCAGTTTTCTTTATAATCTCCTCTTATACCTCTGAGAATTCCCCCAACGCAATAAGGAAAACCTGTAGTTATACCAGCATAACCTAAATTATTGAAGTCATATTCAGTTGTACCAATCTCACAAGCATAGCGTAGACAAGAAAAAGTAAGGTTAACATCTCCCAAATCTTCTCGATAACTTACGCCTTCACCATTTTCTACGAACTCGTAAGTTTTAACATTCATTGGAATATTTCTTACTTTACAATAATCTTCACCAGTTTGTGTAGGTAGGAGATAAGAAGGACGGGATGTTTTTTGTCCTCTGTTGGGAAGATTTTGCAGGAGATGAACTGTAAAAGCAAAGTTAAAGTCGTAACCAGTAGTTTCGTCCCTGACCCTAATCAAAACAGGATAGATTAAATCATAAGTAAATTTCCAATTTTGGATACAAATAAATGAAAGTACGCCGCCGCCCCCTAGCTGAGAACTTTTCATTTTTTTACCGGAAGCGGGAGTTACTCCAAAAATATAAGGGTAAGTAGAGTCAAAATTGAACATTACACTAGTATCAGGAACATTATAATCTGCACCCAAATCCCAAAGGTAATGATTTTCATAATAAGTAAGGCCATCTTCTAATTCCGGATAATACACATCAGGAAAATCTATAATTTCTGTACCTTTAACTTTCAATTGTTTGATGTTAACTCTTAACATATTCATCAAAGTATCTTCAACATCCTTAATATTCCAGGTTTTTTTACTGCAGCTTAGTTCAATTCCGGCCACGGGCACACTAGGATGTTCTAAAGCAATTAAGTCTTGAGTAATATCTTCTAACTTCAACGAATCTAATTCTCTTAAAGTTATTCTTTCCGCCAAATCGCGAACACGTTTTAATTTAATTGGAGATTCTGTTTGATGATTAATTACTTCTGAAACAACTTCACCGGCTTTGTTATTTATTTCTACGTCCCAATGAACTTTAAAGATAACTTGTTTATCTACTATTTGGGTATCGGAAGTAAGATCACTTTTTTCAATCAAATCATAAGCTTCTTGGAAAGCTTCCATCTCAAACAAACATGGCCGTAAATTGTCTACCATATATTCATCAATCCGATCTTTAATTTGTAATTGAGAAGGAATGTTTGTGTCCATTCCATTAGCCCAAAAAGGAATAACGTTCATTGGAGAAATAATTAAACTTACGCTGGCATCAGTAAGATCTTCAGGAACTTCAACATATCCCCCCTGAATACCAATCTTAAACAAAGCTTCATCACCAATCTTATCCATACAAGTTGTAATGAAATTTTCAACTTTGCCTTTTTCTGTAGGGATCACTTCATCGGATTTAAATGTGATAATCTCTTTTTTAAGAACAATTACTAAAGTTAAAGCTAAAAGCATTAAGATTCCCAAGATAATAAAAACAGTTATTTGGGCTTTTTTTGACTTAAATCTAGAACTAACTCTACCTACCTCTATCCATCTCCTCTTTTTATTATTCATTTACTTACATTTAAGTATAATATATTTATTTATAAAGCTTTTGAAATGGTTAGCTTTGAGAATGTCTACAGTAACATATTATTTTTTGAGAGCAGGGCACGGCACCCGGGATTTTGTTCGTTTCACTCACAAAATGTGCCTCCATTGGCGCTGCTCTCAAAAAAATATTAAAAACAAAAAGTTAAAATTATTTAGAAGAATGTGAACTAAGTTTAAATAATTGCATTTAACAGAAAACCTAACCAATATAACTGACTTCTTTGTTTTTTCCTTTTGCTCCCGCCTGGGTAGAAGTTTTCATTTCCGACATCCATTCTTTAGTTTTTTTCATCAACTCTTTCTCAACTTCGGTAATCTCTTTACTCATTTTCTTGATGTCGATCCCAAACTGAAATCTCTTTTCCAAAACTTTAAGAATTTCCTTTGCGCCTTTGATTCCCAGATACATCGGATGGCCAAAAGTTTCTGCCAGTAAAGCAACGCCTTTGACGTTTCTCTTTTTTCCTAAACCTAATAAAACTCCAGAAACACCGACGATAGGGCCAACAACTCCGAAAATATCTTTCTCAACGAGCATCCCTTTTTTTACGTACTCTTTGAACAGTTTTTGATCATTACCCGTACAATAAACTTTTGGTTTTTCCGGCATGGCTTGTAAACCAATACCACCGGTTGTAATCATTTCCGTACATTTGTAATGTTTGGCAATCTTTAATATTTCTTCACAGAAAGAATAACAACTTTCTTCATCAATCGGTTGAATATCTCCAACCAGTAAAAGTAAATCTCTTTTGTTTCCATTAAATTTTTTGTAATAGATTTCAACTTTTGGCATTTCAATCAAATTGTTTTCATTAACAAAAACTGAATGTGGAAATCTGTGTGAGAAAAATGAGTACAATTTCTTAGCTTTAAACTCTTCAACCAGGAAATCAGTAGCAATCTTACCCACATTTCCGATTCCAGGCAATCCTTCTACTAAGATGGGATTGTTTAGTTTTGGTAAAGACTTTGTTTCCTGTGTAATCTGCCAGATTTCTTTCATCGCGGTTTAGAAATGGTTATTGTTTAAAAATGTTTGTTTAATGTTGATTATAATATCTTTACTTTACTAATATGTCAAAAACCACGACTATGGTTTTTGAGCACACCGGAATTTCACCAATCCAATATATAGTTCACATAACGAACCACTATTTAAAGAATCATAAAAATCCCAGTGTTTAAAAAGTCAGCCCTAAACACAAGAAAAATGAACTTAAAATTAATCGTAGACAATACAATTCCATTAAAACCTGAAGAAACGCGAGAATTAGATGCAATGATCAGAGAACGTCAGAAAAATGTCCAAATTACTTACAAAAATGTTGAAAGAGTGTACGAAATTATTACCGGAGGTCTTATAACAGAAAATAACCCTGTTTATAATGCAATTGTTAACAGAAAGAAAATATCTTATCCACTTAAAAGCGCCCAGGAAATTATCTGGGACCATTATTTCTCAGAATCAGAGGAATATTCTTCAAACGAATTTGATGATGTTTATCAAGCAATGGCCTTTGGATTAGGGGATGTTTGTGCTCATCGTCTTAAAGAAAGAGGGGCAGTTAAAGAGACAACAAGAATTAAAGGAGAAATAAATGAATACATTTATGGTGGAATTAAAAGTGTTTATCATAACCCCAATGATTTAATTGTTGAATATGATTTCTTTAAAGAATGGCATGAAGAAGAACCAACAGAATTGAAAGCCAAAGCTTTAACTTTTTTTATGGACATGTTATGGATTCATGCCTACACCATAAAAGAAAAAGAAAATTTATTAAATTTAAAAAAGGAACTTAACTTAAGATGTTCAATGATTAAAAATTCTCAATTAAGGGCCAGTATAATCAAGACTAATACTGACCTGATTAGAGAAATTCAAGAATGATAAAGTAAGAAAACTTCATTCATTTAAAACAACTAGACATTCTCCAGAAATACACTTAATCTCGCCTTGACCGCAGTCAATCGTATCTGGAACACATTCTTGAGTACACATCTGACCAGTACAATCCGGACCGGTTTCTTTAGGTACAGCAGCAGAAGGGTGGCAGCAAGTTGCTTGAACACAATCATCATCAACAGAACAAACTGTTTCTGAAGAAGAACAAGAAACTAAAAATAAGGAAACCAATAAAATTAATAATAAAATGATTTTTTTCATCATCATCACCTAAATAAACTCTTTTTCATATGTTCTTTTTGTATTTATTTCCCCACGTAAGTTTGCAATCATTAATTCTTTAACTTTTTCTGGAGGATAATTGCCCATTAACCAAGCCAATTTAATATACGCTGTTTCTGGCAACATATCTTCACAGAAAATACAGCCAATCTCAGACAATCTTCTTAAGTTAGTATAAACATAAGGATGAACACCACCATACAAACATTGAGAAGTAATTGCCACAATCCCTCCATTTTTTACAAAATTCTTTAAAATCTCATAATTCTTAAGGTTAACTCCCAAATTAGTTGGGGCATGTCCTAAACCAGTCCCTTCAATAACAAATGCTTTGTAGTTCTCTGTAAAAAACTTGAATAATTTTAAATCTATATTAGGATGAACTTTTAATAAACTAAC
This sequence comes from uncultured Methanosarcinales archaeon, assembly GCA_964540325.1. Taxonomy (GTDB): domain Archaea; phylum Nanobdellota; class Nanobdellia; order Woesearchaeales; family GW2011-AR9; genus JABJOX01. Next base: position 24,071 of record CAZIMI010000004.1, read on the forward strand.
ATTTTCTGAAAATTTTTCTTTAAGAATAATCTCATTATCTTTTGATTTTTTCGGATAGTCTTCTTTCAAAAATTTAACTTTTCTTTTATTATAATCAACCAAAGCAATAGGTGAATCATTTATCGCTTTAAATGCATCTCTTCTACTAGTATGCATTTTTCTTGTT
>CAZIMI010000005.1:0-24133 GCA_964540325.1 uncultured Methanosarcinales archaeon
TGTAATAATTGCTATCTTATCTTTTATTGTATGATGAAAAAGATAGCTCCATTAACAATATTATTTTCTACAGGAATCTTAATATTAGCTGTTGCTATTAAAGTGATTATTGGTCAAGTTGATATGTTAGACAGGCTTACTGCTTTGTTAGCAGTTGTTTTGTTTTTCTTTGATCAAATTACAAGGTAAAAAATGACAAAATATCCCAGAGTTGGTATTGGAGTGATGGTTATTAGAGATAATAAAATTCTTTTAGGTCTTAGACATCAAGATCCTGAGAAAGCAGATTCTGAACTTCATGGAGAAGGGACTTGGACTATGCCTGGCGGTAAAGTTGACTGGCATCAAACAATTGAAGAAAGTGCTAAGAGAGAGTTAGAAGAAGAGACTAGTCTAAAAGCAAATAAACTAAAATTAATTAGTGTTAGTGACGAGATAGTTCACGATAACCATTTTGTAACTAACGGATTTATATGTACTGATTTTGAAGGGGATGTACAAGTAATGGAACCTGACGAGATAACTGAATGGAAATGGTTTGCTTTTGATTCTTTGCCAGAGAAAGTATTTCCGCCGTCAATGAAAGTTCTTAAGAATTATTTAGATGGGGAATTTTATAAACATTAATTATTTAGAAACAATTCTTAGTATCACAAAACTTAAAAAACAATTATTTAAAAGTTCTACTATGGACATTACTCAATTATTAGGATGGACTGCGACCCTTTTGTTTTCAATTATGCTTATCCCTCAGATTCTTAAAACAATTAAATCAAAAGAGATTAAGGGGGTTAGTTTATTGTTGTTTATCACTTATCTTATTGCTAATATTATTGCTTTAATTTATGCTTATTTAATAAATGAGATGCCTTTAATCATCAAGTATTACTTAGGAATTATTACTGCTGAAATTTATATCATTGTGTTTATTTGGTTTTATAAGAAAAAGAAGTTTATTCGTTGATTATAATTTTTTAAGCATTAAGTTTTTAAATAAAAGCAATTCCGAATATTTTATGCAAGAATCTTTTACAATTCCGTTTGATGAACTTGAAAAAGAAAAAACACTAGAAGAGTTGTCTAGAGAGTTTCCTAATCTTAGAGAACAGTTACCCTTAGCACTAAAAGCAATGGAGGATGACGTTGTGATAAGAATTAGTGCTTTAGTACCTCTTTTAGTAGAGGATTCTCAAGCTACTTTGTTTAGAATGGAAAGAAGTTTTATTTCTGGCCACTATTCATTTGAACAAGACTTTTTTTATCATGGTATTTCAACAGGCTATTTTGGTGAAGAAACTGAAAGAGATCCATTTGATGATTTAGTTGATATCATGGAAAATGGTTTTCATTCAGAATGTGAAACCAATAATGTTCACATAACTCTTTATGGAATGGGAAATATTTCTTTTAAGCCAAATCAATATTTAATGCTTTCTAGAAAAGAAGAAACTGAACGTGATTGTTATTTATTAAAGATTAGAAAAGGAAAAACCCCTAACTTTAAAATGGATTCCTTAACTCCTACAACTAATCCCAGAAATCTTTTGCTCAAAAATGTTCAGCCAGAGGATATTATGCTGATGGTAAATTTTAGTGATGTTTATGATAGAGAATTAATTCCAAAAAGAATGGAATTCTATAAAAAATTATTTCCCGAAAGGGTTGGTTTTTATAAAGGAATAGATTCTTCTTTTAGAATTTTAGAACCAAAAGATTTTGGATTGTAGACAAATAATTTTTAAAGAAACTTACTTTTGACTTATTTATCGGGGCCGTAGTGTAGCTTGGTCTAGCACCCACGGCTGGGGTTTATTTACCAGAAGTCGTGGAACCGGAGTTCAAAATTAGTTGTGGGTTATGGGTGGTGAGTAATGAGTAAAGTAAAACTCAAAACCCAATACTCAGAACCCAGAACCAATGAATGTCTTCGCGGCCCCATATTATTTTGGTGAAAAGATGTTTAAGATAGAAAATATTAAAAATGAAACTGACAAGAAGACAATTTTTAGCACTAACTGGATTAGGTATAACTGTAGGAACGACCGGAATAGGTTATGCTTACCTTAATGATGAAAAAATGGAACCTGCACCAAGAAAAAGCGGAAGAATAATTACAGATTTACATTGTCATCCTGCTCATTATAAAGATGATAAAGCAACATTAGAAATGTTGTGTTCACCCGGAATTGTTGGTCTGACTTTTATTAATCATGGTAAAACTGGGAACATTCTTACTTACGGGGATGCCTTAAAAAGATTTTCTGGATTAGTTGAGGAGATTGATAAAGGACAGTTGGCTCGAATTAAAAATACTTCCGGTTATTTTGCTAGAACTCAAGAGATTACAGGCGATACTTTTCATATTCTTGCAGTTGGTTTTAGTGGAGACTACTTACCTAATTATATTGATGCCAGAAAAACAGTAGAAGAAATCCATAAAAGAGGAGGTCTAGCAATATTAAACCATCCCGAAGTTACTCCTGATAGAGAAGCAAGAGTTGTTAAATATCGTTTTGTTAATGATAAAGAGAGAAAACAAAGAGATGAACTTTGCGAGATGGTAGACGAAATTGAAATTTTTAATGCTCAGAATATTAATCCTACTTTTGGTCTAATTGTTCCTAATATGAAAAAAGCTAATGATGATGCAGAAGTGTTAGCAAGAGGGTATGACTTTAAAGGAATAGTCACTACTGATACCCATCATAGATTAGAACAACCTAAAATTTGTGGGATTTATATTGATGAAAGAGATTTGTGTTTGGAAAAGTTGAAAGATGATATTAAAACAGGAAACTTTGATAACTCTTATAGAAGATATGTTAGCAAGTTAAGTTTTGTGTTAGGAATGTTTGTTGGCTGATTATCTACTAATCATTCCTTTAACCTTTTCAACCAACTTTGGTTCAATATAATGGCCAACTGTAACAGAAGAACTTTCTTTCCAAACATTATCTTTTTTAACAAACTTTTTATGACCTAAAGAAGCAGCAATTTCTAAATACAACTCATTAACTTCTTTTTTACTAAGTTTTCTCTTCCCTTTAATAAAATTTTTAACTTTAGTCGTAGCATAATGTGATCTGACGATATGGGGATAGAATTCTTGACCACAATATTTCTTGAAAGCTAATTTAAAATCTTTTTCCGGTAAAGGTTTTCCGCTTTTTGAAACAAAAACAAAATCGTTTGCTTTTAGATTGTTCAGATGTTTTCTTATTCTTTTGACATACAATTCCGGGAATTTCTTTTTAATATCTTGCGGAACACCGTCTTTGCCAACATACTTAAACTCGATTTCTTTTCCTTTAATTTTAATATTTTTCTTCTTTAATGTGGTTAGTCCTTTATGATTATGTAACTTATAATAAATTTCGTTACCAATTCTCATTCTTGTTCTCAATAAAGTATACATTGGTAAAGCTAAATTGTCTTTTTTATTTTTCAAAGCTGAAGAAACATTTTTGATCAGTTTTAGATATATTTCATCAAATTTCTGAACTTTTTTATATTTATTTAAAGTGTTTTTTGCTTTCTTTTCTAGAGAATAACAGTAAGACCAAGTTCCGCCTGGATTCTGGAATAAAACATCCCAATGTTCATCAGAACTTTGATCGTGGACAGTTAACTCTTTGGCGAATAATGAGTATGCTTTATCAATTATTGTTCCGTCAGGAAGAATATTAATTCTGGCCCCTTGATCTTTTCCATGATACAATTGTCCTTTAAGAAATCGTGGATTTTTTTTGTCTATTAAAACATTGAAGTTCTTATGTGCTTTAAACAATTTTACAATTTGATTGATGTTTGAGAACTGTTTGTTAGATTTCTTCCAAGAACTTTTAGTTTTTTCATAGGGAACCAATCCTTTAACCTGAATTCTAATAGTTTTAGCAGCAATCTCTTTTTTCATAATTGTTAAAGAAATAAGTTATGATATTTAAATATAATCTTTTATCCGATTATGGATCTCTTCATGCACTAGCCAGACAACTAGAATAATTGCATCGATACTCTGTATGAATCCTGTCAGGCCCCATTGCGGACAGAAGTTAGCGAAATACATTGGCCAGAAGAAGGTTTTATACCCGCCAAAAGCACAGTCTAATACTAAATGAAAGAACAGTCCGAAAGCGATAATGTAAAATATTTTTGCCCATTTATGGTTTCCTTTTCTGAAATGGAATATATAACCGAGAATTACAAAGATGATTGGAAAGAGAAGCGAATGGGTGAATAAGCCGTGAAGATTGATGGATGCTCCGGTAAACAAATTATAAATCCAAGTTAGAACAACATCTATGTCTGGTGCTAATCCTGCAATCCCGCCGATAACTAACATATATCGGGGAAATCTTCTTTTCCCAAACAAGTAATGCCTGAATAAATCTAAGACAACTATAGTTAAAATCACATGGGTTACTGCATAGGCCATATATTTGGTAAAATTTATGAGTATATAAAATTATTCTTAATTTGTTTATCCTGTAGCTTCTCTACCTTTCTGAAAAGCTTCAGGGGCTTTTTCAAATCCTCTTATTAAACCTTCAATAAATCCCAGTACCATATTAAACGGACTGATAAAGAAATGAGCTATCCCCTGCCAGCCATATAATATTACGCTTAATATCGCCAGTGCAAAATAGAATATGATAATTCCAATCAAGATTCTTTTTACCCAGACCATGTCTAAAAGTAATTCTTTGAAAGATATAAAGTTATTGTTTTCAGCGCAGAAAATGAATATTCTTTCATTTTCTTGCGCTGCTCTCAAAAATAGAGTATTAATATCAAACAAAACTTTAATAAAACCTAACAATATCCTTAACAGTATGAAAAAAGAGGTCAAGAAAGAGATCCTGTTTGATTTAGAGAAAGTTATCGAGATTTTGAGGAAGACCAACATTGGTGATGGTGAAGAATTAAAACAATTAAGTAACCATGCAATTGAAGATGTGGCTATTCATAAAGATTTGGATTTGATTTCTGTCACGGTTTTAATTTATTCTATTTACAAAGTTTTGAGTTGTATGAATGAAGAGGATAAGAAAGATTTAGTTACAGAACTAGAAAATGCTAAAAATAATCTTAACCAAAGGAATTTGGGCAGATATAATCGTAATATTAAATCGTTGTTTGCTATTGTCAGAGGTTGTAATGCTGCAGTTAAAGTACACTTACAGGACGTAATGCAGGCAGCTCGAATTAAGAAAGGTGCAGTTCTGTTACAGAAAGGGTTATCTATCGGACAGGCAGCAGGATTAATGGGCTTATCTAACTGGGATTTACAGCAGTACGCTAGCAAGACTACTGCTTCTGAACCGTTCAATGTTTCAGCACCAGCAAAAAGGAGGTTACAGTTTGCTTTTAAACTGTTTGGGGTTTAGGATGGAAAGGATACTTTTTTTCGATGTTTGTCCGCAGGACAAGCCCAAAAAAATGGGGATGAGATTATGGTAAAATCCATTTTTTTCGATGCAGGACCGATCATCACCTTAGTCATGTCTCGCTTAATCTGGATTCTTCCTAAACTGAAAGAAAAGTTTGGTGGTAAATTTTATATCACTCCCGGTGTGAAAAGAGAATTAATTGAACGTCCTTTAGGAATCAAACGTTTTGAGTTTGAAGCGTTACAGGTTATGAAATTAATCAGAGATGGCACTTTAGAAGTTTATGATAAAGTTCCTAAGAGTAGAGTTGAACAGTTACAAAATTTAGCTAACAGTTCTTTTAAGATTGGTAGCAGGAATATGGACATTATTCAAACAGGAGAAATGGAAGCTGTTACTTGTGCTTTACAAACAAACGCTTCTGCAGTTGTGATGGATGAAAGAACTTTAAGATTGTTTATTGAAAATAATCGCAACATGGAAAAATTGTTGGAGATCCGTTTTAAGAAAAATGTTATTGCTGATAAAGCAAAAATGGACGATTTCAGTAAACAATTGAAAGATGTAAAGATTATTCGTTCTATCGAATTAGTCGCTGTGGCTTACAAAATGGGTTTGTTGAATGATTATCTTCCTGATCAGAAAGGTGGAAAGGGAACTTTAGTAGATTCTATTTTATGGGCGGCGAAGTATAATGGTTCTGCGGTTACTACAAAAGAAATTGAAGATATGAAAGCGGTATTGTTGAAGTAAACATATTCTAAGAAAGAAATATTTTTAAAGAGAACTTGTTTTAGGGGGGTTAGATGGTTAAGAAATGTATTATCTGTGAAGCAGAAGCTGTTTACAAGATAAAAGATAATCCCGATTTCTATTGTCAAGAATGTGCAGAAGAAAACTTTTCTGACTTAAGTTTATTGGTTAAAGTCGAAGAGGAAGCACAAAGACTTAAAGCGGCTTTGAAAGAAAAGATGGCAGACTTAGAATTAACTGAAGAAGAATTGGAAAAAGTTTTTGAGAAAGGCACTGAGAAACAAGTAGATAAAGAAGATACGGAAGAAAAAGAAGATGATGAACAAGACGATAAAGATCGGGAAGATTAATACTTCTAAAGTTGAGTTAGTTGATATTATAAAAGCATGGTTAGCTATATCGTTAGCTTTTGCTTTTGCATTAGGCGGATTTAGTTTAGCTTCCGGTAGAGTGTATGAAGTGTTTTCATTACCATTTCTAATCTACTTTTTAATCTCTTTATTCACGGCTGGATTAGGATTCTTATTTCATGAACTTGCGCATAAGTTTGCTGCTCAGAAATATGGTTGTGTAGCAGAATTTCGTGCCTTTGATCAGATGCTTTACATAGCGGTTGGGTTAGCAGTTGCAGTTGGATTTATTTTTGCAGCTCCCGGTGCAGTAATGATTCATGGTCAAGTCACTCGGAAAGAAAACGGAATTATTAGTTTATCTGGGCCATTGACAAATTTTATTTTAGGGTTATTCTTTTTAGGGTTAATTTTTAGTTTAAAATCATATAATCACCTTCCAGTATTGGTGTCAAGTATAAAACTAATTGACGTATGGAAAATTGGTTTTCAGATTAATCTTTGGTTAGGATTGTTTAATTTGATTCCTTTCGGTAACTTTGACGGGATAAAAATCTTGCATTGGAACCGTTATATTTGGTTAGGAATGGTTGCTTTTGGAGTTTATTTTCTGTTTTTCTAAATTCTTTTCGTCACTGTTATTAGACGATAAGTAGCGAAATATTTATATACTAGTTTGTCTCCCAGTATAGACAAGAGGTGTTTTTCTAACAAAAGTGTCGTTGGAGAGAATGGGCTCTAAACTTTGCCCTTTAATAGTATAACAAAAAAAGAAGGTAAGCAAAAAAGAACAATGGTTCTTTTTTTGACCTGTCTTTTTTAAACTACGTAAAAAAAAGAAGGTGACGAGAAAAGTAAAAAACTTTTCTGAACCATCTTTTTTAGGTAAACAAAAAAAAGAAGGTGATACAAACTGAAACAACACGTATTTCAGGAAGTCAAAAAATTTAAAATCCAACGCTGTTGCAAAGGTTGCGGTCAACGGATTGTTGTTGAGAACGCTAACCGGTATTATTGCAAGGACTGCCGCGGGTACTAATTCTTATTTTTTATTTTTTTTATTTAGTTTTTGTAATGTGCATTTGTTGAAAATCTCGCTTTGCTCGACCACCACCGGACTCCGCACTTGAATGTTAATATTGATCAGTGACGTTCCCCGGACGGGGCTTCCCCCTTGTCACTTTGCTGGTAATGAATTATAGTGCTCCGTAATTAGGGGGGTGGTTACATTTTCAACAAAGCTGTATGCTATAGAAACCGTTATAAACAACTAACCTAAAATAAAGTTAAAATGTTCTATCAAGTAAAAGCAAAGGATTTTATTCGGGTACCGCCGCAGATGTTTAATATGGCTAAGCGGGATGCTGTACTAGCTAATGTTAAAGCTACCTACGAGAATTTCATTTCCAAAGAACTGGGATTTGTGATTAATGTTGTTGATGTTTATGGTGTTGATGAAGGGGTAATTGTTCCGGGAGACGGAGCAGCTTATTATGATTCTGAATTTGAACTATTAACATTTAAACCCGAATTAAATGAGTTAGTTTATGCAAAAATTAGAGATATTACTGATTTCGGAGCTTTTATGGATCTTGGTGGAGTTGAAGGGATGGTACACATTTCTCAAAGTATGGATGACTTTGTAAGTTTTAGCAAAGATAAGGTTTTACAGGGAAAGAAAACCAACCAAGCAATTAAAGTTAATGATAATTGTAAAGCAAGAATTATTGCTGTTTCCTATAAAGATATGAACAATCCTAAAATTGGTTTAAGTATGCGTCAAGAAGGATTAGGAAAGTTAGATCAGCAAGGTGATGAAACTCCTAAACAAGAAGTTGATGAAGAAGCTGCTGCTGAAGAAGTTAAGGAAGTAAAGAAAGAAAAAAAAGAAGTTAAAGAAGAAGCTGCTGCTGAAGAAGAAACTAAAGAAGAAGTTAAGGAAGTAAAGGAAGAAAAAGAAGAAGCTAAAGAGGAATAAAAAGAATGGCTAAAAAGAAAGCATGTAAGAAATGTAAACTGTTTGTTGAAGGCAGTAAATGTCCAGCTTGCGGTTCAGACAATTTTACTACAAGTTGGCAGGGAAGATTATATGTTAATGATCCAAATAAATCAATGATTGCCGAAAAAATAGGAATTAAAATTAAAGGCGAATATGCAATCAAGGTAAGATAAAAAATGAAAGTCGAGATTAAAGAAAAGAATGAAAATACTTTATTGAAAAGGTTAGAACTGAAAGGTTTGTTAGATTTTGAAGGCGTGACTCCAAGTAACTTACAGATTGCAGAAGTTTTAGCTAAAGAGACTAAAAAAGATATTAATTTAGTTGTTGTCAAGAATATTTATACCGATTTTGGTCACCAGAAAGGAAACTTTTCTGCTTTTGTTTATGAGAGTGAAGAAGCAAAAAGTAAGACTGAAAGAGTTACTAAACATATGAAAAAGAAAGCAGAAGAAGCTGCTAAAGGTGCTGCCGAAGCTAAAACAAAAGAGGCTGAAGCACCTGCTGTTGAGGAAAAACCTGCAGAAGAACCAAAAGAAGAAGCTGCTGCTGAGGAAAAGCCTACAGAAGAAGCAAAAGAAGAAGCTGCTGTTGAAGAAAAACCTGCAGTAGAAGAAGTTAAAGAGGGTGAAGCATAATGGCTAAAGTAAGCGGAGCAAAAAAATCTGATAAAGGTAAGAAAGAGAAAGTTAAGAAAGAAGGTAAGAAATTATCTGCTTTATTTGAGATTTCTGGAGATACGATTACGAAGAAAAATAGAACTTGTCCAAAATGCGGGCCGGGAATGTTTCTTGCAAAACACAAAGATAGAATTGTTTGTGGTAAATGCCAGTATGTTGAGTTTATGGGCAAGAAAGAAGAAGTTAAAGAAGGAACTTCTGAAGATACTGAAAAATCTAAATAGATTTCTGGTACGTCCTTGCGGACGGAAGAAAGAAGAAGAATTCTTTAATTTATAACTTTATCCTCTAATCCGATTTGTTTTTCTCTTTTAAATTTTGCAAATAGGTTCTTTTTAGCTTGCGTTCTTAATAGGCCATAAACACTTAATCCTGCATTAATTATTGATTCTTGTGGAGAAGATTCTGTGTCAAGAGCTGCATAAAAATCAAATAAAGTGGGATTCTTATCTTTTATTTCTACAAGTAATTTCATGACAGAATCTGGTTCTTTTAATTCTGAAGAAAATAATTTTAATGTTTCATCTTCAACAAAAGGAATTCCGCTAGACTTTTCCATTAAGATATAAGTGCCTGCTGCACATAACCTTGCAAGATTCTTATTTTCGTAATGATCAACAACCCCTTCAATGTAATCGTAAACAAAACTGTTTTGTTTTTTTATTCTGTCGCATATGATTGAAAACTGTTCATTATTATCCATGTATCTTTTTATGAATTCAGTAACATAATGTTCTTTAACAACTGGTAATAAATAATCATTCATATTAGTTTCGGAAAAGTAGGATTTTATAAATCTTTATATGATTCTCCACTACAATTAATTTAATAAATAACCATTTGTTTCTTATACCTAATGAACAATAATAATTTCATTAAAATTAACGCAGACTTGCATATGCACGGACTTTATTCTGCTGCGGTAAGCAAGCAGATGATTCCAAAAGTTATTGCTGAGCAGGCTCCACGTAAAGGTTTACAGTTGGTTGGTACAGCAGACATCTTGCATGCGAAATGGCAGGAATTAATAAATCAACAATTAAAGAAAACAGATCAGGAAGCGATCTTTGAGCATGAAAACAAAACAAAGTTTATTCTGCAGACAGAAGTTGAAGATAATAATCGTGTTCATCATATGATTTTCTTTCCCTCAATGTCAAAAGTGCAAGAAGTTAGAGAAGCTTTTCAAAACAAATGTAAAAATCTCGATAGCGATGGCAGACCAAAGATTTGGTTAAATGGCACAGAGATTGCTCAAATTTGTTTGGATGCAGGTTGTATGTTAGGGCCAGCACATGGTTTTACGCCATACTTTGGAATTTATAGCAAATTTAGTTCTTACAAAGATTGTTATGGGGATTTAGCAAAAAACATTCATTTTATGGAATTAGGATTAAGTGCAGATACTTTAATGGCGGATAGAATTTCTGAATTGCATCATTTAACTTTTCTTTCCAATTCTGATTGTCATAGCCCGTGGCCAAACAAGTTAGGTAGAGAGTTTAACACTTTTCAGATCAAAGAAATTTCTTTTCCGGAATTGGAGAAAGCAATTAAACGTGAGCAGGGAAGAAAATCTGTTTTAAATGTTGGCTTTAATCCTTTGGAAGGAAGGTATCATAAAACCAGATGCAGAAAATGTTTAACTTTTTTTGAACCAAAAGATGCTCAGAACTTGAAATGGAAATGTCCCAATTGTAGAAACTCTATCAAGAAAGGCGTAGATTTTAGAATATCTGAACTTGCTTCTTTAGAAACAGGAGTTCATCCAGATCATCGGCCTGAATATAAGCACGTTGTTCCGCTTAGTGAAATCATTGCTTTATCAATGGGAATAAAAAATTCTTGGTCAGAAAAAGTTCAAGCTGAATGGAGAAAGTTTGTTTACAAATTCGGCAGTGAGATTAGAGTTCTATTATATTCGCAGTTTGAAAAAATGGAAAAACTTAATCCGAAAGTGGCTGAATTCGTGCAGCACTTCCGGGAAGGGAAAATTAAATATGTTCCTGGCGGTGGCGGTGTTTACGGAAAACTTGTTCCGCCGGGAGAAGCTGTAGTTATGAAAGAGTTTAAAGAGAAACAGATGACACTAAAAAATTTCTGATGAAATTTTTGGTGACTTCAATTATCAATTGAAGTTTTTGGGTGAGTTTTAGGATTCTTCTAAAATTTCTTTGTCAGTTTTCTTAAACTTAAATATTCTTAGTTTATCGCAGATAATTAATAATTCTTTTGTAGTTTTCCAGTTTACTAAATCTTGTGAAGAAAAGTCTTTATCATTAGTCCAAATTAACTTTGCATTTTTGGCTAAAGCACAAGCAAGGTAATCAGAATCTTTGATGTCTCTGTTTTCTATTGCTTTCTTAGCTTCTTCAATAAAGTTTCTATAATCTTCACTATTAATAGTTTCAATAAAAATTAAAAGAGCATCTAAGTTTTCTTTAAACTCTTCTAAAGAATATCCAGCTCTATTCGATATTTCTTCTTTATATTTTTCAACTTCATCAATGATAATTTCCGGAGCAAAGAATTTAAAGTTCTTATCAATAATTAAGTGAATGGTTTTTTGAGAACCTAATAAAGCACTGATAATGATGTTTGCGTCTACAACAACATTCATCTTTAACTTCCGCGGTTGATTTTCTTGCCTAGTTTAATAGCAAATTTCTCAATGTCTTCTTCACTTAATTTGTTTTTTTGTACTAATTTGTTTAATACTGTTAAAGCTTTGATTTTCTCTCTAACCGCTTCTTTCATTATTATTCCCCATCTGATTTCAGGATGGTTCTTCATCTCTTTCCACAAAGGGTCTTCAACAGTAACAGTCATATTATGCGACATGTTCTTCACCTCTCAAGCATCTTACGTGTTAACAAGGGGAGTTAGTATTTAAATTTTATGGTTGGTTTTTAATAATGAACTAAAAATATATAAAACCCAACTAATTTCTAGATAAACATGAAAGCTAAAATTAATGCTAATGAACTTAGACAGAAATATTTAGATTATTTTCAAAGTAAAAGTCATGTTGTCATTTCTTCTGCTCCTTTGATTCCAGAACATGACCCCACAGTACTATTCACCACTGCGGGAATGCATCCTTTAGTAAGTTTCTTTCTGGATAACGAACATCCTTTGGGAGAGAGAGTTGTTAATGTCCAGAAATGTATTCGGACAGGTGACATTGATGAAGTTGGCGATGCCACTCATCATACTTTCTTTGAGATGATGGGCAACTGGAGTTTTGGGGATTATTTTAAGAAAGAAGCGATTGAGATGACTTTTGAGTTTTTGACAAAAGTTTTAAAATTGCCTTTATCACATCTTGCTTTTACTTGTTTTGCAGGGGATAAAGATGCTCCCAAAGATGAAGATTCTGCGAAAGTCTGGCTTGATTTAGGTGTTCCTCAAGAGAGGATTGGTTTCTTAGGTAAAGAAGATAACTGGTGGGGTCCTGCAGGAGAGACTGGTCCTTGCGGTCCCTGTACAGAAATGTATTACTGGGTTTCTAAAGAAACTCCTCCAGAAAAATTTGATGTTAATGACGAGAACTGGGTCGAAATTGGTAATGATGTTATAATTGAATACGAAAAGACTAAAGACGGCAAGTTTAAAGCTTTGAAAAAAAGGAGTATTGATTTCGGCGGTGGTTATGAAAGAACTCTTGCTGTTCTCAATGGGTTAGATGATAATTATATGACAGAATTATTCTTACCGTTAATCAAGAAGATTGAAAAAATTACTAAAAAGAAATATTCAGGGAATGAAAAATCAATGCGGATAATTGCTGACCATGTAAAAGCTTCTGTGTTTATCCTCGGTGATGAACGTAGTGTGGTGCCGAGTAATGTAGATCAAGGATATATTCTTAGACGGTTTATCCGTCGGGCAATTAGACATTTACGATCATTAGGTGTTGCAATTGAGAAGATTGATTTAACTCCGTTTGTAAAAATTATTGTTAAGATTTATGGTGCGGAGTATACTCTTTTATTGGAGAAAGAAGAGTTTATTGTCGGCGAACTAAAGAAGGAACAAGACCAGTTTAAACGAACATTGGAAAAAGGTTTGAATAAATTCAAAAAGATGTCTTCTGGTAAAAAAATAGACGGAAAAGATGCTTTCTTATTATTTCAGTCTTATGGATTTCCAATTGAAATGACAGAAGAACTTGCTGCTGAGAAAAAGATTAAAGTTGATCTTGCAGGATTTAATGTTGAGTTTGAGAAACATCAAGAATTGTCCAGGGTAGGAGCAGAGAAAAAGTTTAAAGGTGGTCTGTCAGATGCTTCTGAAGAAACAACTAAGTTGCATACTGCAACACATTTGCTTAATGAAGCTTTACGTCGGGTATTGAAAGAAGATGTTGCTCAAAGAGGAAGTAATATTACTGCTGAACGTTTGCGGTTTGATTTCAACTTTGACAGAAAACTAACTAAAGAAGAATTGGCTGCTGTCGAGGTAGAAGTTAATAAAGTTATCGAGAAAGGTCTGGAAGTTATCAAAGAAGAGATGGAGTTAGAGAAAGCTTTGAAATCTGGTGCACATGGTGAGTTCGGAGCCAAGTATCCGGGTAAAGTTTCTGTCTATTCTGTCGGCGGTTATTCTAAAGAAATATGCATGGGCCCGCACGTTGGTAATACTTCTGTGTTGGGAGTGTTTAAGATCAAGAAAGAAGAGAGTAGTTCTGCTGGGGTAAGAAGGATTAAGGCTGTGTTGGAGTAAAATGTCAATAATTATTAAAGAATCTAAAATTCATGGCAAGGGGGTATTTGCTGGTAAAGATTTCAAGAAAGGCGAAGTTGTGGTGAGATGGGATTCTTTATTAGGGGAAGATTATGTTGATAAAGATATTGTTGTTAATTCTCCTAGCATATTCATTAATCATTCTTGTAATCCGAATCTTACAGAGAAAGAAGGAAAGAATATTGCAACTAAAGATATTCAGCAAGGAGAAGAGATAACTTATGATTACGAGAAAGAAAATATTCCTTTTCTGAAAATGAAATGTAGTTGTAGAAGTGAGAGTTGTAAAAGAATGTTTTGTGGTGAATTATTGAAAAACAGCTAAATCCTACCAAAACATTTAAATACTGTCAACAGTATCAACTGATACTATGGTTAGTATAACCCCCACTCAATTGAAAATTATCGGCTACCTTCTTAATCGGGAAGAGCCGCAAAGTATTAGAGGAATCGCTAGAGATTTAAAGAAATCTTATGCTTTGGTATACAATAATATTGAAGATTTAAGGAAACGAGAAATTATCTTCAAGGAAAATGTTCCTCCCACACAGATAATTAAATTAAACCAATATGCTCCCGTGGAAGTTTTTGTTGAAGCGGAAAGAAAAAGAACAAACGATTTCTTAGAAAAGAATACTTGGGCAAATGTTTTCATTGATGATGTTTTAGCTGATTTTAGTGATGTTTTTTTCGTTCTAATTATCTTTGGAAGTTATGCCGAAGGCAAAGCTACAAAGAAATCTGATTTAGATTTGTTAGCTGTTGTTCACAAGAAAGAAGAAATGGAAAAAATTGAAAAGTCTCTGAAAAGAGCATATACAAATATGAAGAAACATACGATTGTGGTTGACCAACAGATGTTTTTAGAGATGGTTAACAAGCCGCAGGAATTTAATGTGGGAAATGAAGCAAGAAAAAAACATATTATTTTCTATGGTGTTGAACAATATTGCCAGCTCATTAAGAAGGTGCAATAAATGAAAGAGATTGAATTAATTAATAAAAAGATTGAAGAAGCAGAAAAGAGAATTAAAGAATTAAGTGAGAATAATGACTTGAGAAAATTAGTTGAACAGGAAAAGCATAAAGTTAGCGAGTTTTACAAGAAGAAGTGTTTTAATCGTTTGGAAACAGCAAAACTGATTTTTACTAATTCTAAATCTCCCGAGAATAGAATAAAAAATGAAATGAATAATAATTATTCTGATTTTAGTGAAGTTGTAAGTGCGGCTTATTATTCGATGTACTATACGGTTCATGCTTTTTTAGCTGCAAAGTATGGAAGAAAGTTAAAAGAAGAAGTGAGAGGAGTTCACGCAATAACTTGCCATTTAGTTCTGTATTATTTAGTCAAGACTGAAAGATTAGCTAAGCATCTTTATGGGGAATATGTTAAAGCTTTAGAAACTGCTGCCGAGGTTCAGAAGTTTGATTTAGATGAATATCAAAAACAAGCTTTTGGTTATGTAAAACAATACCAAGAACAAAGGGAAAAAAGAGAAATCTTTACTTATCATGCGACAAAAGACGCAGAAGAGATCCAAGCAGATTTGGCAATAAAATCTGCGGAAAAGTTTATTAACACTATAAGACAATTAATGACATTAAGATGAATAACAAGAAACTTTACGACATTGCAGAAGAAATCCGTAAATGTACTTCCTGCCCTCTTTCTCGTGGTCGAACTTTAGCTGTTCCTGGCGAGGGGAAGATTGGAACTAGGATAATGATTGTCGGAGAAGCTCCCGGTGCTGAGGAAGATCGTTTAGGTCAGCCTTTCGTTGGTAGAGCTGGAAAATTGTTAGATGAATTATTGGAAACTGCGGGAATTGATCGCGAAGAAGTTTTTATCACGAATACTGTTAAGTGTCGTCCTCCTAAGAATAGAAATCCTAATTCTGTTGAATTGAAATCATGCAAGAGATGGTTAGATGCACAGATTGATTTGATTAAACCGAAATTGATAATTGTTTTAGGTAGAGTGGCTTTAAAGAATTTAACCGGGATGGAGAAAATTAAAGACTTGCATGGGAAACTCTATGAAAAGAAATACTTTGTAACATATCATCCTTCTGCTGGTTTGCGTTTCAAATGGATTAAAGAAGTTTTGTTTGAAGACTTTAGGGAATTGAAGAAGATAATAAAATTGTTTTAATAATTCTTTTTTGGAAAAAAACTCAAAAATGAAGATGGTATTGTTTAGCATTGTTCTTGTAAAAATGTTAAACATTGCTCAATGATTAAAACATAGTCCTCAATGATGATTATAATTATTCACCAGATGAAACTTCCAATAAAACATCTCTAAATGAATCGATAAGTTTAAAAATATAACAACTTAAACAAGTAATCTAATGCCACGGTCGCATAGTCTGGTATTGCGCAGATTCGTCTGAGCACAGCTTTACGAAGCGTAGGATTGCTAAGGGCTGTATCTGTCCTTCAGATCTCCTGATACCAGAAATCCTGTCCCTTTGGGATCGCCGGTTCAAAATAATTGGTTATGGGTGGTGAGTTGTGAGTGATGGGAAAAACCCCAGGACTCATAACCCAGAACTCATTACTAATAACATGAAAGTCCGGCCCGTGGCGCTCATTTTTTTATGATTTCTTTCTCTTAGAAAACCGATAGATATATAAACAAAAAAATATTACTTAGTCCCAATCATAAATTCATGATTTGTACATAAAAAGTAGGTGATACAAAAATGGTAGTAGCTAAACACAAAAGAAGTTCTAATAAACCTAAAACTGTAAGCAAAAAACAAGGTTCAAGTTCTAATATTGACATGCATAAAGTCTGGTTAATTGGCGGTATTTCTATTGCTGTGCTAGTTGTTGCTATATTGATAATATTTCCTGTTTTGAAAGGACCGGTTGCTGGACAAGCTGTTTTAACTGCTCCTGGGGGATTGAGATTATTTCAGGAGGATGGCACTAATATTTATTCTAATTCTTTTACTTATGAAGGGAATGATTATGAAATTAAGATGGTTAAAAATATTCGAGGGAAAGTAATCGGTCTTGCGGTTGATAAATCTGTAGTTGATTTGGGTCTTGGTTCACAAGGTGCTGGTGCACAGGAAGCCGGTCAGATGGGTGCAGGTCTGGGTGCTGGTGCACAAGGTGCTGGTCCACAAGGTGCTGGTCCTCTCCCCACAGATTTGGGTTATGCTATTGGTCCCGAAACTGATTGTAATGATGGTAAAGATAATAATAATGATGCTAGAATAGATTGTGATGATGAAGATTGTTGGGGTTATGGGGCATGTTCAAACTTAGGAATGTTTTCAGGATTAGAAACTTGTTCAAAAAATGTAAATTGTGATTCAGTTAATTGTGTGCCAATGCATCCTTTATTTAACGTAGGACATCCAGTTTGTACTAATAAATGTGGCGGTGTTGAAAATGATTGCCCTGAGGGATGGTCTTGTGAAGTCTCTGCTGGATCTGACGCAAATTTTATTTGTATCCCTCCATTTACGAATGAAGATTGTAGTGATGGAACAAGTAACGATAATGATGGACTAATTGATTGTGTTGATCCGGATTGTAGTGGCGATCCTAATTGTATTGATGGAACTGCTAAAAATTCTCTTCAAGTTTGTACCACTTCATGTGTGGATAGTGGGGAAGTTTGTGTGGATAAAACAATGATTACTGATGATAATGCAAATAGCCCATATAGTTGTGAATCTTGTGAGGAATATTTTGGAGATAATGTTTGTACTTGTCCTGCTTATACGGCGGGTTGCACTGTAAATAATGAAATTGAAACTACTATTGATTATTATGGTACTGATGAAACTTGTGATCCGGATATAAATGATGCTGATGGTGATGGTGATACCACTGAGGAGATTTGTGTTGATTTAACACTTGGTGGTGGAAATATAAAAGTTTGGGATCTTACTTGCTGTAACTATGAATGTTCAGAATATGAAGAAAGCTGTTCAGAACCAGGGAATAACCTACAATATTTTGGTTTGCCTTGCGAAACAGATGCTGATTGTGGTGAAAAATGTGTTTGGAAAGATTTAGAAAATCATAATGAAGGTAGTGTATGCACAATTACTTGTCTTGAAGAATGCCCAAATGATTGGACCTGTCAAGCAGATTATGGATATAGTACGGGTGGTGGCTTAAAGTATTATTGTAGGCCGGGGGTATCACAATGAAATCGACAAAAACTATTGGGATAACTTTATTGATGCTATTGATTACTGTCTTATTTTCTGTCTCAGTTCTGGCTCCAAGTATTGTTTATGATAGTTATGAAGTAGAAGGAACTTATGAGATTACCGCTGACGATGATACTTGTTTTAAAGTTAAGATTTTAAATTTAAATCCACCGAAAGTTGAAGTTTCAGATTGTGTTGAAGCTGAATTAGGTGAATCTTGCGATACAAATAATGATTGTGTTTCATCTTTATGTGAATCTGATATTTGTTCAGTTAAAAAAGCTGGAGAAAGTTGTTATTCCGGTCTTGGCGACAATGCTGTGCCTCACAATAAATGGTGTGCTTCAGGAAATTGTGCTTGGTTAAGCCAGGATTTTGGTGCTTCCTATTACGGATGTCAAGGAAATGCTCCAGAAGGTGGCCCTTGTATGGATGATGATTATTGTAATTCTGGTTTGGAATGTGAAAATTATGTTTGTGTTGCTGGCGGTGAAGATTGTACTGATGGAAAAGATAATGATGATGATGGATTTCAAGATTGTAAAGATATTGATTGTGCGATCTGTCCCAATTGGGATAATATGGTTTTACTTAAACAAAAAGGTAGCGGAGCTAGCAATTTGGGAACTCATATGAATGGTAATGCTGCTTGTGAGACTTTAGATTTGGAATGCGATTTTGTTGAACATTACAAAGATAATGTTTGGACTCAATCTGGCACTAAAAGTTGTACTACTGCTAAAGCTGCTTTAAGCGGTAATTATGCTTATCGAGCTGTCTGTAAAGAAGAAGCTCCCGTTCTTGCTGCTCTAGGCGAATCTTGTGATACAAATAATGATTGTGTTTCATCTTTATGTGAATCTGATATTTGTTCAGTTAAAAAAGCTGGAGAAAGTTGTTATTCCGGTCTTGGCGACAATGCTGTGCCTCACAATAAATGGTGTGCTTCAGGAAATTGTGCTTGGTTAAGCCAGGATTTTGGTGCTTCCTATTACGGATGTCAAGGAAATGCTCCAGAAGGTGGCCCTTGTATGGATGATGATTATTGTAATTCTGGTTTGGAATGTGAAAATTATGTTTGTGTTGCTGGCGGTGAAGATTGTACTGATGGAAAAGATAATGATGATGATGGATTTCAAGATTGTAAAGATATTGATTGTGCGATCTGTCCCAATTGGGATAATATGGTTTTACTTAAACAAAAAGGTAGCGGAGCTAGCAATTTGGGAACTCATATGAATGGTAATGCTGCTTGTGAGACTTTAGATTTGGAATGCGATTTTGTTGAACATTACAAAGATAATGTTTGGACTCAATCTGGCACTAAAAGTTGTACTACTGCTAAAGCTGCTTTAAGCGGTAATTATGCTTATCGAGCTGTCTGTAAAGAAGAAGTTGCTGCTCCTTCCACCGAAACTAACTGCGCCGACGGAGCAGATGAAGATTTTGATGGTGATATTGACTGTGCTGACAAAGATTGTGAAGAAATAGATCCTTCCCCTTGCCCGATTCATTGTGATACTTGCAATGATGAATGTACCCAAAAAGGAGATGGGTTATATTATTGTGTGAAATGTGTTTCTGACACGCATTGTAGTCAAGGACAGGAATGTAAAGATGATGTTTGTGTGGAAAAAACACCAACTTGTGATGATCCAGATGCGAATTTAGAGAATCCTTTAACTCAGAAGACTACAGCCACTTCAGCTACTGGTGTTACGGGCACAGATGCATGTCATCCTAATGATCCTCAGAAAGTTAAAGAATATACTTGTGTATCTAACGGTATTATTCAATGGAGTTACAAACTTTGTCCTTCAGGAACTTCTTGTACTGGTGATGCTGGTGCTTGTGAAGCTGTAACACCAGCTGTTTGTGTGGAGATGCCAGAATTAATGATTGCGATTGGTCAATGGAAATCGGGCAGTATGTCTATGCCTGATTTAATGATTAAAATAGGTCTTTGGAAAAAAGGGTGTGAATAAAATGATGAAAATAAATAAATTTGTATTGGGATTAGTAATTTTAATATTGTTAGCTCAGTTAGCAATTGCAGGTACTGTTACAAGAAGCTTTAGTCCGGTAACACCAACACCAAATAATATTGTTACTGTGGATCTTGTAGTGGGTAATATAGGGGCTGCAACTTTTTATACTGTTGATGAAAAGTATCCTAATGGTTGGACAGTAGTTAATGCTGGTGCAGGTGCTACAGACCAGCCAGGCCATTTAAAATGGTTTGTAACTCAAGGAGCAGCAGAAACTTCTTATACTTATATCATTCAAGCACCAGCAAATATTAATTTTGGAGAAATGTTTCTTGGAAATTTTATGTTTGAAGGGGATACCGAAGAGATAACTATTGATGGTCTAAAACAATTTTCAGTAGGATCGGATGACGATGATGACCCGCTTTGTACAGAAGATGATTGGGATTATGAAGCCACATGGAGTGTTTGTAGTGTTCCTTGTGGTGATGGAACTCAAACTAAAGCTGCTAAGAAAAGAGTTGGTGTTACTTGTGAAGGTGAAGGAGGTAAACCAGCTCCATTGACACAAGCCTGTAATGAGGAGGCATGTGATCTTTGTGCTAATCAACCGGCTTGTCCACTAATTACTGTTGCTTGTCCTGATGGATTTATAGCAAGTTGTACGCCAATATGCAATCCTTTAACTGGATGTGGGGGTGATTGTGAACTAGATTGTTCTGAACATATGGTTGAGGGTGATGATATAGAACCAGCTGAACAACCCGCATTAACTCTACTTAAAGCTAGAATTTCTTCAGTATTGGATGAAAATTATGAAGCTGAATCTGGAATATCAAATGATGATCTTATTGGTTACGGATATTCAGGTAACAATTTTGTAAGGGTGTCAAAGATTGCTAATGCATTGAAAGATTACTTTGCAACATCATAAGAATTATTAAAATACTGGACATAAAAAAGATGAATAAATGTTGACAAAAATAAAACAAAATTGGGAAAACATTGCCTTTTGGGTGGTTGTAGTTATTTTTGTAATTATTTTTATTTATCTATTCGTAACGGGGAAAGCATTTAAATAAAAATGGATATAAAAAACGTATTATTTTGGATTTTTCTTGTTTTTAGTCTAATTTTAATTATCTGGAATGTTTTTGGAAACAGCCCAACAGAATTTGTGGCTTTAGTTGCTATTATTTTTACTGTTTTGCTTAAAACCTGGTCAATTGGTGATAGAGTAACAAAACTGGAAATGAGGTTTAACTATCTTGCTAAAGATTTCAAAGAACATGTCAAACATAAAAAATAATTGAGGATTAAAATAAAATGAAAAAGAAAACCCACAAAATCAAGAAATGTTACAAACCGCTTCCGCCTCATACTTGGGAAGCGCATGCTACTGCTAGTCATGGTGAAGTCAACAAACAGTTAATAATTGCAATAATTACAATTGCGGCAATAGTAATTCTAGCTGGATTGCTGTTCTTTACAGACGTTTTTGTGGGTAAAGCGATAACTTTTGCACCGGAAAGTCAGATTGCCGCTAATCAGGCAGGAATTTTCTTAGGTGTAGATAAGACTATTAATCCTGGAGAATCAACAACAATACCTCTTTATGCACATCTTCCTTTTGGTAGGGAATCAACTACTTTAAGATTTGTGTTAGGCTATGATGATAGCAAATTGGAAGTTATGAATTGTGGTAACATTTATGATTCTTTGGATGATATTTTTACAAGTGGTGATGATGATTTTTCTGTTATCAAGAATGATGGCGTTTGTTCTACTCCCGACCAAATAATGTTTGATTTTGCTGCCTTAACTGATGGTGCGCATGTTATTGAAGGGTTGCAGAAAGTTGCCGATATTGAATTTAAGATTAAAGATGATGCAGTTCCTGGAATAGTACCATTAACTTTTACTTCTTTTGATGTCTATGATTTAAGTACGGGAAGTATTATTCCTATTAATGTAAATAGTGATGAGATTGAGATTAAATTAAAAGTGGTACAATTACCTCCCGCAGAACCAATTGACGTTAATCTTAATGAACAAATTCTTGCTTTTTCATTGGTTCCCGGGCCAGTGCAGGGTCAACCAACTTCAATTTCAAAAATATTAAACGTAATTGGCCCCCCAATAGGAGAAGTAACTTTCTATAATGATGAAACTACCATTAATACTCTTGATAAACTAAAAATGAAGATTCTTAACCAAGAACATGTTTTAGATTTTGGGAAGAGTAAACTCTTTGATACTAATGATGATGGTTTTATTGATGTGGCCAGTTTGTATGTGGGTAATCAAGTTAATGAACAAGCACCAGATACAATGTATAAAGGAGTTTATTTGATGAAAGTGTTTGATTTTGAAGCTGGTGAGGCTTTAACTGGTTCTACCAGTATGTCTTTACCAATAGGTGTATTCCATGGAATTGTTGTTCCTTTTGGAGAGGATGCAAATGGACAACCAATAATGATCCAGGATTATTACAACCAGCAAGTACAAATTAAGTCAGGTACCGAAAACATAAATTCGGAGCAAATGGCACAAGTAACTAGTGGAATTGATCCAAGTACTCTTAAACCGGAGGGTAATGTAAAAACTGTACCCTTACCAATATTTTACGAAGATTCACTATACTTCTTTTATTATAACAAGGAAAAGAACGGGATTTATCTTAAAGAGATTACCAACATTGGTTTCGGACCGACAGCTTTAGAAGATGCTCCCGAGGTTGAATTAATGCAAGAACGGGTTCAAGAGGGGATGCCTGTTTATTCGGCAGAACTTGCATCAGTTAAAGTTGTAATTTCGTATTACATGGAAAACAATGTTTGGTTTGCAAAGATTGCTTTGGAGCCTTTAGAGGATATAGTAGAGGGATGTACAACTAATGCCGATTGTTTAAATGCAATATGCCAGGATGGTGCTTGTGTTGGACTAACTTGCGACGATACAGATAGGAACAATTATTTCGTTGCTGGAATAACAACGGCCAATCATTTGTCATCTTCTTACCCTGATACTTGCCGTGGTGATACTCATCTAGAGGAGTGGTATTGTGTTGGTTGGACACCAACAAATAACGGACCAGATTATCATTTGTGTCCAAACGGTTGTCAGGATGGTGCTTGTGTTGTTGTTGAGCCAGCTGTAACCTGTAAACGTAACCAAGATTGTAAAGATGGTGAGAGTTGTGTAGATAATGTCTGTACGGCTGGAACTGTAGTCTCTTGTACTCTTGATAGGGATTGTGCCGTTGGCGAGAGTTGTGTTGTTAATATCTGTACATCTGAAGAGACTGAAGAGATAGACTCTTGTAAACGTAATCAGGATTGTTCATCCGGTGAACGTTGTGTAGACGGTGCTTGTGTAGCTGCTGAGAACTGTGGGACTTTACTTGAAGGGGAAACCGACCAATTTAAGTATGGCGGTGTTGACTATGAAGTTACTTTAAGTCATGTTACTGCAATTGATGCTAAGTTTGATGTTAATGGTGAAGTGACTGAGAGGATTGGAATAGGTGATACTTACGTTTTAGCTGATGGAAATTCAATTGAAGTTACCGATACTCTTTACCAGGGTTACGCTGGTGGTGTACACAGTGCTAATTTCTGTGTAATTTCAACCTCTTTACCAACTTGCCTAACTTCTGGTGATTGTACTGGAGATCAAATCTGTGATGAGAATATTGGAATTTGTGTAGCTCCAGTAATAGACAAATGTACAGCAGATAATTTGGTGGAATGTAAAAACGAGGAAAGATGTACCGTTGCTGGCGGGACATGGGACGGCAGTTTATGTACATCTACAGATGTATGCAGTTTAGAAACTCCTGAAGTGTGTATAACGGAACCAACTTGTACAGGGATTGGCGGTGTTTGGGATGCTGAGGAAGCAGATTTAGCTTTGGCTTGTACTGCTCCTCCAATAGAGATTCCGGAAATTAAGATTGAAATCTTGGATCAAACAACAAACTTACCTGTAGCTGATGACTTTATACCGGCGGTAGGAGATGAGTTTAAAGTTAAAGTGATTGTTAC
>CAZIMI010000006.1:0-21081 GCA_964540325.1 uncultured Methanosarcinales archaeon
ACTGTCAACGGGGCTATATAAACTCTACCCGTACCTGACCAGTGCGGGAGTGGGTTTATAAATGACTGGCTGAAACTTGGAAATTCTGGGGAATTAAGCTCTCTAGCACTGGTCAGAATTACCCGAGAAAAGTGTCCAGTGGGGGCAAAATTTAAATAAAGAAAACTTATCCTTTCTACTATTAAAAATGGAAGAGAACCCAATTGAGGAATTAAAACAAAAAACTGGTCGGGAAGATGATTCAGATGATACACTGGATCAGAATTCAAATAATGATGGTGCTTTACATTTACTTTCTCCTGACGAATCTGAAGAAACAATTGAGGTTAAACATAAGAAAGAGCCTGAAAATAAACTAAAACCAGGAAAGAATTTAAAACCAAATTCTTACGAAGAGATGTTTTACTCAGAATTCTGTTTTATGTCTTTAGTTTTGGGCGTTTTTGGATTAATTCTACCTTTATTCAGTGTTTTGGCAATAGTTTTTGGTATTGGTGGTTTAATGCAAACTCACCGTGAACATATGAAAGGCAAATGGATGGCCATTTTGGGAATCATATTGGGGTTTTTAGGAATCGTAATTATCGTCGTTGCAATAATCTTTGGAATTGGTTTCTTAGAGAAATATTTGTTACAGTTTGGAACAATTGACACTTTAACCGGTGCTGCCCATAGTTATATTAATTAGGGTTGTTGTTTATAATTCTACAACATAATATTAAATACTTCTAAAAATAATTAAACTAAAACACCATTAACAGTTCCTTCCTGACCTGGCCTAGAAGTAATCTTGACTTTACCTAATTTTGTTTCAACAATTGCTCCTTTTGTTAATACATTCCTTCTAACTAAGTTTGGGTTAGCTGGATTCTCAATTACGTTAACAATTTCTGTTTTAGAAGTCTTCCCTCTTTTATCAGTAACACTAATCTGATTGGTAGATAAAACAGATGCTTTCTTATTTCCTCCTAAAACTCGAACAGACTTATTTTTCTTTTCTGCACTAAGTTTAGTGTGGGCAGGAAAACCAGCTAATTCGGATTTTCTTTTAGACCGAGCAGATCTATATCTGCCTCCAGTTGCTTTCCTTTTTGATTTCAATTGTGAACGTGCCATGTTTATTGTAGATTTAATGTTGGTTTTTAAAGGTTTCTAAAATTTATTTGATAAATTTTAAAACCCCAGAAAAATCTATGTTTTTCTGTATGATTTTGGTTTATTTTAACTCTTGTTTAGCTTCATATATTTTCCAGACTTTACCATTGTCTGAACCAATCTCCTGTCTAATTATTCCGCCGTAATAGAATCGTCCACTTGATTTTTGAAATAATTGTGGGGCCACTTCTTTAATAAAATCTTGATGGGCAGTATTTATCCAAACTAACTCTTCTGGAACAGGAACTTGACTTTCAACGGTACTTGTTTTCATGTGTACATCATAGACTCGTAGATGTCCATGCTTCCCCGTTGGAACTAAAAAGTATTCGCTTAACTTTCCCTCCTCACCTGGATTAAGAGGAAGATGGTGATGTAAATTTAGCACCATTCCGCTGAAGAGATCATTACGGACAAACCTTTCTAGCATCTTATCTAAATTCATTTTTTATTTTTTCCGTTCTTAACAATAGTCTCTTTTAACTTCTTCTTTCCAATCCAATCTAAGGTATATTCCAAAACTTCTTCAATGGAAGTTACAGGAACAATTTTCACCTTTTTCAGTTTATCCTGATCAATAACAATATCTTGTAAATTTGATTTTGGAACGATGATTGTTTTTATTCCAACATCAATTGCGGCTTCTACTTTTGAAGAAACTCCGCCTACTGGAAGAACTTCTCCCCGAACTGATAATGAGCCGGTCATCGCTACATTTTGTTTTACTGGAATGTTTTTAAGAGCGGAAATGATTGATGTAGCTACTGCAATACTAGCAGAATCCCCTTCCACACCCTCATAAGTCTGTAAGAACTGGACAAAGATATCTCTTGTTTCTTTAATGTCTTCACCAAAATATTTCATTACAATTGCAGAAACGTTCTGGACAGCTTCTTTGGCAATCTCTCCCAGTTTACCAGTAGCAATTATTTCTGCTTTCTTTCCACCAAAAGTAACTTCTGATTCAATAGGCAATAAAATTCCTGAATATGCTGAACCAGAACCAATTACAGCCAGGCCGTTAACTCTACCTACCCTTTTACCTGTGGTAACGATAACATCATATTCTTTCTTGCGTTCGATGTGTCGGTCTGCTATTTGCTGTTCTAAAGGCCGAGCTAAAGCTTTTGCTTTCTTTACATGTTCTTTTAATACTAAATCAGCTTTTTCTTCTTTTGCCAAATCTCCTGCAGCTCTTACCAAACCGCCAAGACTTCTTAAATGTAAAGTTAAATGCCCTTTACGGTTAGCTCTCCTTCTGGCTTCTTCAACGATTTCTTTCAAAGCGTTAACAGAAAAATGAGGAATTTTTCCATCTTCTTTTTTAACTTCCTGGGCAACAAAACGAGCAATTTTTGTTCTATTTTCTTTATTATCAAGCATAGTTTCGTTCATATAAATTTCATAACCATACCCTCTAATTCTACTTCTTAAAGCTGGATGCATGTCTTTGATTGTTTCTAAGTTACCAGCAGCAATTAAAATAAAATCGCAAGGAACTGCTTCTGTTCTCACCATCGCTCCTGCAGACCTTTCTGATTGGCCAGTAATAGGAAATTTCTTTTCTTGAATTGCAGATAATAGTTCATGTTGTGTTCTCGGATGTAAAGTAGCAATTTCGTCAACAAATAATACTCCCAAATGGGCTTTATGAATCATTCCTCCCACTACTCTTTGGTTTGCTGGTGTTCCTAATCCTCCTGAATTTTTACAGAGAACTCCATTGACAATAACATTACCAGAACTAGTTGTAACATTGTAAAGTTTACCTTTGTAAGGAAACTTTTTTACTTTGGTTATTGTTTGTTGGGTAAGTTTCATGTTTTAGCCTCTTCTTTAGGTTCAAAGTGAATTAGGAGTTAAATTCAATATTTTCATTGCATGCTCTGCCCCATATCCGCGCTCGATTAATTCGTTATATTTTTCAATCTTCAGTTTTGACCACTCACCAAGTGCTTTGTATAATCTTTCAATTTTGTATTTACAATAATTAATTTTAACATTCATTAAGAATAAGATTACATTGTCAATTTTCTTTTCAATAAGTAACCGATAAACAAGATTTCCTTTTGTTTTGGACTTGCCTTCATATATTGAAGTTGTATTCACTCTATTTTTCTTTAAGTAATCACTTAATTCGTTGAGAAAAGCTAACCTATTTTCCTTGAAATTTTGGTTACTAGAAATTCCTACTTCTAATGTTGTTAAGTAATTTCCTCGTTTGTGAATAATGGGGGTTCCTAATTCGCTTCCAATAAAAGAGCCAAAAAACTCATTTTCAAAATAGTCTTTGAGTTTGATCCATCCTGGAACAATTAAATCTTGTTTTGTTTTTTTACCTGTTGGACATCCTAAAGCAACGAAGAATCTAATTATATTTCTGTTTGTATTTTGATAACAAAAAGAATGGCCTTCAATGCCTCCTTCGATTGTTCTCATGTTATTATCAATAGAATATCCAAAAATACGCATTAAATCATTACCAAACTCTTGTGTGGCTTCTAGTTCTGAGCTGGAAAGAAAAATAGCATTTAAGTTTTCAAAGATTCCACCATCACCAAATGTTGCACCTAGAACTTTTGTAATAAGGGGCAAGTATGGATTATCAATCTTTAAAGGAAGTAATTCCCTTAGTTTGAGCCAATTTGCTGTTTGTATTGGTGTTGGGACATGTTTTCCTGAATGCCACCAGCGAGTTTTTCCAATAGGTTGATTCATAGATTTAGCAATTTTTTTGTAACCCCAAGTAGGATTATTTGCT
This sequence comes from uncultured Methanosarcinales archaeon, assembly GCA_964540325.1. Lineage (GTDB taxonomy): Archaea > Nanobdellota > Nanobdellia > Woesearchaeales > GW2011-AR9 > JABJOX01. Next base: position 3,917 of record CAZIMI010000006.1, read on the forward strand.
TTGATTTCTTTGTATTGGTAATAAAGTTTACACTGTTCTTGTTGTCGTTTATCATATGTATTAATGATGTCTTGTTCATCAATAATGACTTCTTCTGATTTTGCGACAACTTCATCATTTTTTTTGATGTTTTGTGCTTCAACATAAACAATCTTCTCGTTCTTCCAGACAGCTATTTTATGTTCTGGGGTCACAATTAATTCTTTATTTTCGGAAGTGGTTAGTTTTATCATCTCGCCATTGTAATCATATCGGTTGGATGATAAAACTTCTACTGGAGAAATGGAACCATTTGTTTCACCAAGTACGGAAAGTTCGTTCTTTGGAAGATGAATTGCTTCATAGTTCTTTTCTTTTTTCCTAAGAATCTTCGCTTTATGTTTAAGCATTAAATTGTCTACCTCTTTGTTAATCGTATTATTTTCCACTTTATTCTTTGTTATTTTCTGTAACTCCTGCCCAGTAAAAAAAGTCTGAAACGGGTCATGAAGTACATCGCCAAGCAGAGCGCCGGCATGCGCCCCGGTAGCTTCAAAGAATGGCGCCTGTTTCTTTTTGTAATTGTCTACAATAAGCTTTGGAGCGATTACGTTTGATGTTTTAAACATTCTTGGACCCATACTCATCATGATTGCAAAAGCTGCTAGAAATAACATTCCTCCCAAAAAGAAAGCTGTAAACATTAAATCTGATTTGTAGTAATATCTCACCCACCAGGGTGCAATTAAAGTAAAGATGGCTACAATGAAAAGTAAGAAATTGTTGTTTTTAAGCATTTGTTTGCCATCTAAAGAATGTTTTTTAACCTCTTCTCTGCCAGTTCCCGCAGGTAATTCTTTGATCAATGGATTATTATCGTCATTAGGATTGTGTACAGAAATAATATCTTTCAGTTCTGATTTTGGAAGCAGTTCAGCTAAGGCTAAACCTAACATTGATTTCCCTGTTCCAGGTTCGCCAATAAGTAAAACGTGTCTCCTTTGCAGAGCAGCTTTCTTGATAATCCTAACCGCTTCTTCCTGCCCGATAACTTGACCAACAATCCTTTCCGGAACTTTAATATCTTTAGTTGATTTCATTGTTTTAACTAATATAAGAACATCTAACCCTTTATTTATATACTTTTATACGCTTATTTAAAAGAATTGCGGTTAGAATGGAGATAATTAATCAATCTTTTTTCATCTCTTCCTTTTTTGTAATATATCCCAACATGAATTCTTCAATATCAGCAGAGTCTAAATCTTCATAAAACTTTGGATACGGGTCCCCTAAAAAAAAGTCAGGGAAGTATCCTTTCTTGCTAAAATTGAGAATGTAAGTACCAGTCCACTCTACAATCCTTACCCAATTACTTGCAACTAATTCACCAAGTTCTTTTGCACTGTTGGGAAAACTAAAATTAGTGGGGGTTCGAAAATGATATTCGTTATCTTCTGAACTCTTAAAATACTGAAATAATCCATACGTTGGTTCGTGGCTTACTGGACACATATATTTTAGAACAAAAATATCGGCTCTCTCTTCTAGATTTGACATTGTCTTTTTATAATTTTTTAACTAAACTTATAAATCTTTTGAAATAGTAATGTATTTTAAACGGTATTTCACTAAAAAGTCTTCAAATACTTCTCAGACTTCTCAAACCATTTAGAAAGTTCTTTTAATTTTTCCATTTTAATTACTCCTCTATTTAGAACATCTAAACCTCTCATTTATATTACTTTTTATAGTTATTTAAAAATATTTCTTTTTTATGGGGTACTACCGCTCAGTAGAAATACTTATATAATCTAACTAATTTTTGACTTTATGGTTAAAATAATTCCTTATTTAAGTCTTAAAAAAGAAGATTATGATTTGAATTTATTTGAAGACCCTTTTTTGGAAGATTTTAAATGTAAAAAATCAGGATTATATCTTATTGGGGATTGTTCTGCTGATTTCTATCTTCAGTTTTCTCAAGATCTTCCAAAATTAGAACTCTTAAACTTTCCCGGAATGACTCTTACTCAACAGAATACTTATTTTGTTGAATTTGATATTTATGCTTCCCCAGATGGTTTAGATTGTCCTTTAGCAAAACCCGTGCCGGGAGTTTTACATCAGGCCGGTTTTAATAAAATTAATAATCGTTGGTTAAAGCAAACTGCAAGATTTTATGGTGCTTCTTGGTTAGAATCTTTGTTTGTTCCTTGGAAAGTCGATAGAGCAACTAAAAAAGCTTTAAAAGATCCAAACAATCGCCGAAACTTGGGAAAAATAATCTTAATGGAATATCAATCCAGAAAAGATAATCCTGACTCTTTAGGCGAAGTTTTAAGAAAATATGAAGAAAAAGAAGAAAGAGAAGGAATAGTCATTCCCATATCAAAAATTTAGTTTTACTTGTTGGTGCCCATAAGCCTGCCCATGTCCATATCTTTTTCTAACTTACTGCCTCTACCCATTAATCTACTTATTGCAGAGAGGCGACTGGCTCTGCTTGGAATAAGTTTAACTAAGATCTCTTCAGCAATTTCTCTGATTTCCTTTCCCCGTTTAGAAGTATGTTTGGCATGCCTCCTTAAATTTCTAACAATTCTACGCAATTTTCTAACGTTTCTGTAAAGATCATGTTCTACACCTTTCATCTTTTTCTGTTCGTTTTTCTTAGTTTTAGTAAGACTATCGGCTTTCTTTTCTAATTCTATAATTTGTTTAATCACCTGTTGTGTTCTTGAACGGTAGCCATTTGATTGTTTATTAGTTAAAGCACTATTTTCAACTTTATTGAATGAAGTTCTTACTGTCTTAAAAAGATGTTCTAAAACTGCGTTAATTTGCATCATTTCATTAAAATAATTCTTTAAATCGTTTAAGTCATTCATACTTCTTTCAATTTTTCCTTTAGCTAGTTGAAATTCAGCTGCGCTTTTGTTTAATTCATTTAGTTCTGAACCAACATTTTTCTCAATCTTTTTAATGGTAAGAGCCATTATTATCACCTTTTTTTATTATATTATCATGATCCCAGTTTCTTTCCTTTCATCAATCGCACATGAATCTCTTCAAATGGCTGATTCTGTCTTGTCTCAACTTTACGTTGATTCTCTAGATGTAGTAAAGGAATAAACGTGTAAACTTTATCTTGCTTAGATGCTTTTGGTGGCAATAGTTTAGTAAAAGTAATTTTACTATTTTTTTCTTTATTTGTATAATAGACAATCTTATGGTAAATATCATAAATAACTTCCATAATGTCCATCCCTTTTTTCGGCATATTATATTTAACTGGCCTTTGTTTAGCCAGAATCCTTTTCTTGCTTTCCATCGCTCTCTGTAAAGCACCAACTAAATCATGGATGGAAACTTTTCTGCTTCTAGGTTGCGGATTTCTAGGAATTAATTGGAACTGTTGCCTTTGCCTTCTTTCCCGGGCCATTTCCTCACCTAACTCTTCCAGTAGTTCGTCTTCAGACAAATCATCCCCTTGGTTAATCAATTTGTCTAAATTAGTAATCCCGAACTCTAACAAATGGCTAGATTTGATTTTAAGCATAATTGCTGCTGCCAAGACAATTCTCCCAGAAACTTTTAAGTCATGTTCATGCAAATCTTTTACTGCCTGGATATATTTCTTGGTTAAAAGAGAAATATTAATGTCCCAAGGATCCATCTGTTCTGTCCGCACTAATTCATGAATTAGAGATTTCCAAGTAACATCTTCTTGATTTACCACCATATCATATATCTTTTGTTGCATTTTACTATTATATCAGTAAATACCTTTTATTTATAAAACTAACTCAATCCGTATAAGGTGAGAATGAAAGGGTGCTGTCAAGTTAAATGGCAAACATCAGCGCCAATGGAGGCACATTTTGTTCATTACTTAAATAAAATACACGAAACAAAGTGAAGTGACTAAAATTAATGAACAAAATCTAAGTGCCGTGCCCTGATGTTTGCTTAAACATAGTTAATTTGACTATATCAAATGAAAGAAATCTTTATATAATCCTAAATTTTACTTTATCTTATGTCTTTCCTAGCAAAATTGGCTCTTGCTAAAGTAAAATTAAGAGGTGTAGATAAAGCTGGCCGTACTGATGAGAAGCTCGGCGAGATTATCCGTAACTTTTCTTATGATGAAAAGGAGGTTGCTACTAAACGCCGTCAAGCATCGCGCAGTTTTCATAATACTTTGCGTTTGATTAACCGTGTTGATGGTCGCCAAATTTCCCTTTCGGACGAGAAACTTGAATTGAAACAATACCTTTCTTTGGTAAAAAAACAGATTATGGATATTGTTAAAGTTGTTAGTTTGATAAAAAGTCTTGTTGAAGATGAAGATTTGCAACTTTTGTATGATGTCCGTGCTGCTTTGAGTGTCTTGGAAGATTTTGTTAATGCCTTAAAGAAAAATGTTCGTGGTCTGAAAGTCCCCCGTGAAACTAAAAATAAACTTGAATCTATTGCTAAAGAGATTGACCATTCTTTTGAGAAATTGTTGACTGATGTCCAAGCTATGGTCAGTAAAATTTACCAATATTTGCGTTCTACCGGTTTTAAGACTGAAGCTTCCCCTACCCAGGAAATCGATCTTGGAACTTTTGTTCGTGATAGAACAAGACTAAAAAGACAGGTTAATGGTAAAGTTCAATATATTCGGTTTAAGATTAAAGAGTTGATTACGCAATTAAATGAAATTAAAAAATCTTCTGAAGATAAAGATAAAATTTCTTCTTTGGTTACTGTCCTTGCTTATTTTAATAAACAATTTACTGGTTTGGTGGAATTTTCTTTGTCGCGTGGAGAGATGAGTACGCAAGTAGTCTTAAGCAGTATTACGATGCAGAAAAAGTATCTTAAAGAACTTGATGAATTGAAAGTTGAGTTGGAGAAATTCGAAGAACTTATTGGGCAGACAAAAAACGAAAAACAGAAAGCTAAACTAAAAAATGATTATGTCTTATTGCAAGGCGAGATAGACGATATCCAAGATGAACTGAAAGATATTGCTGATACTGAAAAAGAGGAGAAAAAATATATTCGGTTAGAAGCAAGGTACGGTAGAAGAGTTAAACGCGGTATTGGAAAAATAGCCAGAGGTATTGCTGCTGGTGTTGCCTTAACAATAATCGGTTCTATGGCTACTTGTCATATCGCTAAGCAGGAGTCTATGGGGCAGAATTTTGAACAGGGTTACCATCAACAGATGGAAGAGCATCGGCTTGAAGAACAGGACAAACAAACCGAACAAACTAGAAAAGAGTTTGCTAAAGCGGGTGTTAAACTACCCAGGTTAAAAGATAGTAAAATAAGAGATGGTTCTTCCGGCAAAGATTTTAGTTTTAAGAAATCTTCTGGGAATGAATATGTTTTTGAATTTTATAATAAAAACGTAAGTGTTGATCTTAATGATTACAACCAAATCATTCATTTTAATGAAAAAACCTCTGGGAGAACTAGTGTGCAAAGGATCCCCATAACTATTAAAGAGAGTTTTAAATTAATTTCTTTAAGTGCAGATGCAAAAGTTAGGTTTGTTTTAGGAAAAGGAAGACATAAAAAGGATTTAAAAATTTATTGTCAAGGGGATGTTGTCATTGTGGACGGCCCAAATAATTTAAGATGTTCTTCATCTGTAAAATATCTTGGGGTGACTTCAAATAAAGAAGAAAATTGGGACTACGCTGGATGGGGCTTGAAGAAATCTGTTTATCGGTTAGGAAAAGATGGCAAAGTTACTGATTTAGTTATTTTGGTTGATTCTAATCGTTTACCAGATAGTTTTATTCAACCAAAATTAGTTGGAAAATATCTTTCGGGAAAAATAACTTCGGAAGAACTTCTGTTGAATTTTTTAGAAGCACAAAAAGACAGAGCCGTATATTGGGGTGCTCCGGGTGTTAGTGATTGGGACAAGATTAATCCAGTTTGTAATGGTTTGATGAGAAATGTTTTTTATGGTATTTTTGGAGATGATTTTTTTAGAGATGTAAAAAGAGCTGGAATTAAACGTTTTCGTTCAAATATTTATTGGAATCAATATTTTAAGAAAAAAGGTGTTTATCATAATGTTGGTAAAAAAACTACTCTCTTACACTTAAATAATTATTTGGAAAAGAAAAATATTAAAGCCAAACCTGGAATGATTCTCCAGCTTGAGCATGATGGCGGTAGACACAGTGTAGTTGTTGGTAAAGTGACTGAAGATGGCAAGATCAGAACTATTTATACTGGGTACATTAGTGCTTTAAAGAAATTAAAAGGATATACTAACCCTACTTATGATACTGGTGTTGGTGAAATATTAGAAACCACTATTCCTGCAGACTTATCGCACAAGAACTATAATGTTGAAGGTCTAGTTTTTACTGACAAACTTGTTGATAAACTGGCAAGAAAACACAAAAGAAAATATCTTGCTAACTAATAATTGTTGATTTTATCTTTTAAATCTTCCAAATACAACTCTTTGCGAGCGTGGATCAGGATAGATATAATCTAAATTTTCAACATTAATTCCTGCATACTTATAGTGGAGAATAAGGTCTTGTGCGTTTAAAATACCGTCTCCTTTAATATCATTCTCAAAAATTGAAGAAACATCATCTTTTAGTTCTTTACTTAAGTCTTTGTAAAGCACTACAACATGCCAGAATCGGCTTTTACCTTTGTTAGCAAAGAACATTAAATCTCCTTCTCTAACGTCCTTTCCGTATCTTAAAATTACTGGTTTCCCTTTTTTATTTGTAATTACGCCGTTCCAATGCAAAAGATATTCTTTGGAAAATTGGGTTTGACGTCTAATATTGTCTGCGTAAGAATATTTATGCTTGCTGTTAATATGTCTCTCTGCACCAACAATTAAGTCAGCACAATCAAATCCTTGGTAAAGCTCAGTTTGGTGTGTTTTATCTCGCCGTGAACCCATGGTTGCTGAGCCATAAACGCCAGGAACATTGAAATAAGAAGTTAACCATCCTCGAAAAGTTTTATCTTTAATGTAACTAACTCTTAGAACCTTTTCACTGATTCCACCTTTAACCAAATCATGCTCGTCAGCAGTTTTCAAAGTTTTGTTTTTTGTACTGGTTCTGACACTAAATCGCATTGTACCTAATCCTGCATAATTTTTAAGTTTGACTGGTTTAACATCTGCAGTTAAAGGAGCTAAACCTTTAGTTTTTTTGTGAGGAAAATTATTGTAATTGATTTTGTCCCAACCAATCCACTTCCTTGTTCTTTTACTTGAATTGCCATAAGGGTCGATGATACTGATTTCTGGTTCTATTTTATGCCATTCAAAAACAAGTTCTTCCAACTGTTTTCTTATTTCTGGAGAGGGGTTTGTTTTGATTTTCCTACCTTTAATCTTAATTCTTGGAACTGAAGAATAATATTCTGTTTTTCTCCCGTTTTTTATTTTTATAACTGGATAAATGAAAACTTCTTCCTCCCCTTTAACTGCAAATTTTGGTTTATTGGAAGGAGTATTATTGTCAACTGCAGAAAGAAGAATCACTTCTTCAATTTTTTTTTCTAAATCGCCTTCTATAGGTTTTGGCGGTTCCTGTAATTCTAAGAATTCTTCATATAAAAAATCACCATTTACTTTTCTTTTTAATGATACTTCTTGAGAGTATACTTCTCTTTTGTTTTCTTGATTACTTAATTGGGCTGTTGGGTTTTGACCTATTAGAAAAGTAGACAACATTAATAATAGAAAATCTTTGCTTTTAGTAACCATAGGCCCTTATTTTATACTTTTTTTAAAAAGGTTACTATTCCAGGGTAGTCTTTAATGTGGGAATGGCTCTCCCCGTCTCTCTTATTAATTAAAACTAAAGAAGTGAAAATGATGGGCCCACCCGGACTCTCGCTGAAAAGCGTGATCAAAAAAGTGTTCACACTTTTTTCGCCTCGAACCGGGGATCAATGCCTTACTTTAATTGGTTATGGGTATTGGGTATTGAGTTCTGAGTTTCTTTTACTCATAACCCATAACTCACCACTCATAACTAATATGTAAGGGCACTGTCATAGCTTCTAGCATCCTAAGATGTCACTAGACCATAGGCCCACTTTTAGTGCTAAGTTGTTCCTCATTTAAAAAAGTTTCTAGCGATTTCAAAGTAGAAATCTTTATATAATCCTAAATTTTACTTTATCTTATGTCTTTCCTAGCAAAATTGGCTCTTGCTAAAGTAAAATTAAGAGGTGTAGATAAAGCTGGCCGTACTGATGAGAAGCTCGGCGAGATTATCCGTAACTTTTCTTATGATGAAAAGGAGGTTGCTACTAAACGCCGTCAAGCATCGCGCAGTTTTCATAATACTTTGCGTTTGATTAACCGTGTTGATGGTCGCCAAATTTCCCTTTCGGACGAGAAACTTGAATTGAAACAATACCTTTCTTTGGTAAAAAAACAGATTATGGATATTGTTAAAGTTGTTAGTTTGATAAAAAGTCTTGTTGAAGATGAAGATTTGCAACTTTTGTATGATGTCCGTGCTGCTTTGAGTGTCTTGGAAGATTTTGTTAATGCCTTAAAGAAAAATGTTCGTGGTCTGAAAGTCCCCCGTGAAACTAAAAATAAACTTGAATCTATTGCTAAAGAGATTGACCATTCTTTTGAGAAATTGTTGACTGATGTCCAAGCTATGGTCAGTAAAATTTACCAATATTTGCGTTCTACCGGTTTTAAGACTGAAGCTTCCCCTACCCAGGAAATCGATCTTGGAACTTTTGTTCGTGATAGAACAAGACTAAAAAGACAGGTTAATGGTAAAGTTCAATATATTCGGTTTAAGATTAAAGAGTTGATTACGCAATTAAATGAAATTAAAAAATCTTCTGAAGATAAAGATAAAATTTCTTCTTTGGTTACTGTCCTTGCTTATTTTAATAAACAATTTACTGGTTTGGTGGAATTTTCTTTGTCGCGTGGAGAGATGAGTACGCAAGTAGTCTTAAGCAGTATTACGATGCAGAAAAAGTATCTTAAAGAACTTGATGAATTGAAAGTTGAGTTGGAGAAATTCGAAGAACTTATTGGGCAGACAAAAAACGAAAAACAGAAAGCTAAACTAAAAAATGATTATGTCTTATTGCAAGGCGAGATAGACGATATCCAAGATGAACTGAAAGATATTGCTGATACTGAAAAAGAGGAGAAAAAATATATTCGGTTAGAAGCAAGGTACGGTAGAAGAGTTAAACGCGGTATTGGAAAGATAGCAAGAGGTATTGCTGCTGGTGTTGCCTTAACTGTAATTGGTTGTATGGCTTCTGGACAAGTTGCGCAACAGGCATCTATGAAACAAACCATTAAACAAGGGTACCATCAACAGATGGAAGAGTATCGACTTGATGAACATAATAAACAGATAAGACTAATGAAAAAAGAATTTTCTAAAGCGGGTGTTATACTACCTGATGAGGTTAAACCTAAAAGTTCAGAAGAAGTTATTAAGAAGAAAAAAGTAGCTAAAGAAAAAGAAAAGAAAGTCGAAGGGCCAAGTTTGTTGCCCGGAGAGTTAACTTCATTAGAATTAGAACAGTTATCTAAGAATGTTGTTGCTTTAGTAAAAGCAGGGCATTACAAGAAAGTTTGGGCAGAATTCTTCCCTAGTGAAAATCGGATAGTTCTTTTTGGTAAAAATAAACTCACTGGCAAAACGGACGCTCTTTTTGTTTATTGGGCTAAAGGGGGCCTTCCAAAGAAAAGGGTAAAAAAAGATTCTTCTGGAAGAACTATTGATGTTTTTGTTCCTACTCCTAAAGGCACTTATACTCTTGGTAAGAACGAATTTAAAGCCAAACATGGGTGGTCAAAATGGCCAGGGGCAAGAGTTCCTTACGGAGCAGATTTGAGAGAAGCTAAAACTGCTTATGAATATGAATATAAAGGTAAGACTATGCAATTTGTTGATGTAGATATTCAAGCAGAGTATAAAGGCAAATGGAGATACCTAACTAGCGATTCGGCTGAGGGGAAAAGAGGTGCTGGTTCAAAGGGTTCGCTTTGGATACCAGATAAAAAGAGTAGGGGGAAACTTCCTCAGGTTTCTGCAGACACCCATGTAGTTATTGATCCTGCAACGGGAAAAGCAATTGGCGGCACCAAAAGTTTTATTGATGCTGATGGAACACCTAAAGAAGGTGCAGAAAGATATTTTGTTAAGTTGCCTGAAAAGAAAAGGGGTACAATGACTTTCGTAGAAATTACTGATCCTGAAACCGGCACCCCTCAAAGGTATAAAGGTGGTCTTTATAGTGTTAAAGTTTTTCATAAAAAAGGTGGGAATTGGTTTAAGCCGGTTTTTAGAAACTCAAAATTTTATGATGACGTAAATGGAAAATATCAACTTAATGATTATTATTTAGCGAACGTTTATGGCCGAGGCGTGTATCATCTTACTGGTGCAGTATTCTTCCATTCAACAACAGAGTTAGAAAGATTGATTTACAAAAAATATAAGAATGGTTGGATCCCTTCTTCTGTTTTAGATGAGGAAGGAGGTGGTTATTCTCACGGGTGTGTTCATGCAGGGCCCGGTTTTATGGAGATGGTACAAGCCCTCAAAATGAATGTAAAAATTAAAGTTCATGGTGGAAAAACAAGAATAGCCGGCGTTTTTGATAAATATGGTGTTTCAGCAACAGCAATGGGCTTAGCAAAGAAAAGTAAAACTGGCTGGGTTTTAACAAAAAGCTTTGCTAATGCAATCGGTTCTTCGCTAATGGGTTTAGCATCTGGTAAGAGTAAAAAGTCACCCGGCGCATAAAATTTCTACTTTCAAGTAAAAACTTTTATATACGAGTTGTTTTTTTAAATTTAAATGGGGGAAAAAAAGGTTTTGTCGGCAATTGTTATTTCTACTTTTATAGCTTCGTTTGCTTTGAGCGGAGAAAAAAATATTACTAGTTTAAGTGTAGCTAAAGCAGCTCAAGTGGATCGAGTTTTGGATTATATTGGTTTTTCCGAAAAAACTAAGAGGTCTGGACGATTTTTAGTTAAGAGATTTAATGTTGAAACTAACGCTGATTCCAACGGACCAAGTTCAACTCCCGCTTCTAGTTCAAAAAAACCTCTCTCTTTAGATCAATGTTTAGATCGATCTTATAATTTTAATCAGGAAAGTTTGGAAGAATACCAACGGCTGATTAAAAGAGGAATGGAACATACAAAAAATGGAGGGATAACAATTTTTGTTGATAAAGCTGCTTTTGAAATGGACTTATATATTGATGGAACAAAAATTAAAACTTATCCCATTGATTTGGGCTGGAATCCTTATGATGATAAAGGCAGCACTTGTAAGCGTATTACTAGAGGCAAAAAAACCTTAAAAGCTTGTACTCCTGAAGGGATTTTCAAAGCAAGATATAAAGGCCATACTAAATATCATAAAGCTCTCTTACTTGGTGTTTGTGACGGCTGTCTTTACGAAATTCATGGAAAGGGTGATGGTAAAAAAGGCGGCACCTGGACTTATGGTTGTGTTGCAGTTTCCAATTCCCAAATGGATGATTTATTAGATACGGTTGGTTTAGAACTAAAAGGGACTAGGTTAGACCGTATGGGCAAGAAAGCGAAAAGAAGAGCAAGAAACATTGAAAAAGATTTACAGGTAGTAATTGTTAAGTATGGTTTAAGAGATAATTATTGCGAACTGAAGTAGTTTTTTAGTAATCTTTATTTACATTACTGTTTTTCTCTTGTTATTATGGATATCTATCAACCAGCAGAAGACTCTTACTTGTTGCAGAAGTTTGTTAGAAAGTATGCTTTTGGCAGAGTATTAGACCTCGGAACCGGTTCTGGGATACAAGCTTTAACTGCTACCAAATCTAAAAATGTACGAGAAATTGTTGCAGTTGATGTTAATGAGAAAGCTGTTACAATGTTGAAAAAAGAAGTTTCTGAGAAAAGAATTAGAAAAATCAGTATTATGAAAAGTGATTTGTTTTCTAATGTTCATGGTCAATTTGACACAATTATTTTTAATCCGCCTTATCTTCCGCAGGATAAAATAGGAAAAGAAATTATAAAAGATCCTGCTTTGTACGGCGGTAAACATGGTTGGGAAATCTCTGAAAAGTTTTTCTCTGAAGTTTCTCAATATCTGGTTCCAAACGGAAAAATTCTATTTTTATTCTCTTCTTTAACAAATAAAGAAAAGATCGAAGAGATTATTGCTCAGAATTTGTTAGAGTTTGAAGAATTAGCAACAGAAAAATTGCCCCTGTATGAAACTTTGTATATTTATTTGATTACGAAAAGTAAAGTTCTGCGAGAATTGGAGAGAAAGAACATAACAGATATTAAATATTTAACGCACGGTAAAAGAGGAAATATCTTTATTGGAAATTTAGATAAAAGCAAAAGAGTTAAAACCCATTTGGCAAGAAAGAATTTGGTTAAAGTTGGCATCAAAGTCAAACGTAAAGAAAGTTCTGCGATTGAAAGAATGAAAAACGAAGCCAAATGGCTGAAAGTATTGAACAAAAAAAATGTTGGCCCCACATTCTTATTTTCCGGAAAAGATTATTTGGTTTACGAATTTGTTGAAGGAGATTTTATTCTTGATTGGATTAAAAAGAATAATCAGAATAATAAGAAAGAGATAAAGAAAGTATTGATTAATGTTTTAAAACAATGTTATGTTCTTGACAAATTAATGGTCAATAAAGAAGAGATGCACCACCCTTTAAAACATATTGTTATTACGAAAGAGAACAACGCAGTATTGTTAGATTTTGAACGTTGTAATCAAACAAGTAAACCTAAGAACATTACTCAATTCATGGAATTCATTTGCCGGATGAAAGATGAGTTAAAAGACTTTACAATTGATATTAATCAATTAAGGAATCTAGCCAAAGAATATAAAAGGAACATTAATCCAGAAACTTTTAAAAACATTCTTTCTTGGATAAATTAGTATGAAGTACTCAGAAATTCCAATCTTAATGTACCACGAGATTAGCGATAAAAATAATCAATGGTGTGTTTCTTTGCAGGAATTTGGAAAACAGATTAATTATCTGAAAGATAATGGTTATCAGACGATCTCTTTATTTGAATTAAAAAAAGGGATTGATGAAGATAAAGAAACTGATGAGAAGTTAGTTGTGCTTACTTTTGATGATGCCCGTAAGGGTGTTTATGATCTTGCTTATCCTTTGTTGAAGAAGTTTGGTTTTACTGCTACCATTTCTGTTGTTCCTGATTGGATTGACGGGAAAGATGTTCTTCCAGAAGAATTTTATTCTTTATTTATGTCTTGGGATGAGATTAAAGATTTGGTTGGTAATGGTTTTGAGATTGCTTCACATTCTTTATCACATAAAAACCTAATATCATTAAATGATGAAGAATTGGTAAAAGAATTATTTGAACCAAAAAAAGTTATTGAGGAGAAATTAGGTGAAGAAGTTAAACATTTCTGTTATCCTTACGGAGAATATAATCACTCTGTTCTCGAAGAGATAAAAAAAGAGTATTTGACAGCGGTAACAACAAAGAAAGGTTTTTCTAAAAAAGATTTTCAATTTTCTCGTCAATGGATACTTAATGAAACCTCTTTTGCAGAGTTTCAAAAACTGTTGGTTGTTCCAAAATTATCTTTGTGTATGATTACTAAAAATAACGAAAACTTTCTTGGCGATTGTTTGAACTCTGTTAAAGACTTGGTTGACGAAATAATTGTTGTTGATACCGGTTCAGGAGATAGAACTAAAGAGATCGCTTCATCATTTACAGACAAGATTTATGACTTTGCTTGGGCTGACGATTTCTCTGCAGCTCGAAATGAATCTTTAAAATATGCTACTGGTGATTGGATTCTTGTCTTGGATGCAGATGAAGTTCTTGATGGTGGAGATTTTAGTAACATTCGGGAAGTGATTAACGACTGGAATGTCTCGGGATATCGGGTTATGACTAGAAATTATAGTAACGATTCTTCTGTTACTGGTTGGATCCCTTCTTCGGATGGTTTTTCCAAGAATTTTACTGGTTGGTTTCCGTCAATAAAAGTCAGATTGTTTCAGAATAATAAAAACATTCTCTTTAAAGGAGAGATCCACGAAATGGTTGATGATAATATTGAAAAATCAAAAATTAAAACATTAAATGTTCCGGTCCACCATTACGGCGCTTCTGTGGGGAAGTCTGGAAAATATTTAGAACTAACAAAAAAGAAAATTGTTTCTAATCCTAACGATGCCAAAGCTTATTTCGAATTGGGTGTACAGCAGAAAGAGTTGGGAAAATTTTCTGAAGCAGAAGATTCATTTAAGAGATCTTTAGAGTTAGATTCTGGCCAGCTAGTTCCTTTATTGAATTTGGCTATTGTCCAACAGAAACAAGATAAACTTGATGTGGCAATTGAGAATTATAATCAAGTTTTAGAGAGTAAAAAAAATGCTGATGCGTACTTTGGATTAGGATTTTGTTATTTCAAAAAGAATGATCTGGGGAAGTCGGGGGAATACTTTTCCTTAGCGATTGAGAATAATAAATTTTTGTTAGACGCTTATATTAATTTAGGGGCTGTCTATGAACGGCAGGAGAAATTAGTTGAGGCAGAGAAAGTTTTAGTGGACGTTTTAAACATTTCTCCAAACAATGCCCATGCTCACAATAATTTGGGTGTTGTTTATGAAAAAGCAATGGCTATTAATGAAGCGATTAAATGTTATCAAGATGCAATTAAGTTAAATCATACTCGTAAAGAAGAATTGAAAGTTCGTGTTGAAAAAATGAAAAAATTTTTAGAAAAATAATTATTCATTTATAAAATTTGAAATTTGTTTTTTCCAAAGTTTTTGGTTTTCGTGATGAATTACTCTCCCATAAAAACCTTTAGGATTCTCGGAGATTATTTCTGAACGATTTCTCATCCTTAGTTCGTCAAAAGATTCCGGGTCAAATAAATAAGTTGCTCTATCTTCTTGGTCAAATTCCACAACTAATCTATCTCCAAACTGAAATGATTTATATGATCCACCGCTGCCTAATATTTCACCCTGGTTTACATTTTCGGGATTCAGGCTTGAAAGATATATTTGTCCCCAATGTCGATACACTATTTCTTGTTCGGTTTTTCCACTTTTTAATTGTTCTTGATATCCTTGCGGTTCTTCCGGTTTAGGAAGAATTTTTATTCCTGTAAAAACTTTTTGAAATATTTCTGATGCATAAATTTCGTTATTTCCTACGATAGGTATTCCACTATAGGTGATTAAATCCCCTTCCTTGAAAGATAATTCATTCTCTGCTTTGTTAACTGCTTTAAGAAGTAATTCTTGCATGCCTTTTGTTACTAAGTTAATTTCTAAAGGGTCATCTTTTCTGGTTGTGGAAGTGTAAAAAAAGTTCCCTTCAAAATAAAGTAAAACCAGCGAATCATCAGCCCATAGACTATAAAAAGGTCTGCTTCCTTCTAACGAAGACATGACACTTTTCTTAATTTTAACTTCTCTTTGCGCTGTACTTGAGACCAGGTTTAAGTAACCTCTCTCTCTTTGTAGCAAAGATAATGGTTCACTAATTTCTGGTTCATTTCTTCTTTCTTCTTCCAATTCTTTTTTACACTTCTCAATTTCACTTTCTAAATTATTAATTTGGTTTTGATGGTAATTTGTTTCTCTTTGCGGCAATGTTCTCATTTCTTCTATTTCTTCTTTAGTAATAATTCTTACATCTGGTCTTTCTCCGTCAAAGAAAATAGTCCTATTTCTTGATAATGGATATTCTTCATCTCCAATCCAGAATTCTCCCAGAATTGTCAATCTTCCACTTTCTTCTAATTTATCTGCAAGATCAGGAAACATTTTTTTGAATTTATGGTAATTTAGTCTGGCTGCGTTGCTCACGTTTAAATCAGCAGGAAAGATAACAACATCTCTTTTTGTTTTCCTTACTTCATAAAAATCCCAATCACTATTGTCCTGATCAAAGTCAAGATCGGTGACGATATATCTTGCGTAACAATCTAATATCTCGGATAAATCTTCTTTTTTACATTCTAAATCATGTGACCAACTATAGATAGTTTCCCAGTACGATATAATTTTTTGTTGGTTAGACTCAATTGTTTGTTCCCGGGTATTAATTCTTGATTTACAATTTTCTAGTTCTTTTTCTATTTCTCCAATCCGACTTTCAAGATTGTTAATCCCTTCTTCTATTAATCCTAAGCTATTTACCATATTTTTCTGTAAAAATAGAAGCAATTTATAAACTTTTCCAAGATTACTACTCTCGAGTGAGTTTTCAATAAAATTCTGTTTTATTTTCCAAATGGATTCCTTTCTTCAATTCCACTGGCCGCCAATCATCTTCTACTAAATCTGCTTCCAGCCAATTAGCCAATTCTTCAGGATTGCCGATGGTTGCACTGAGACCAATAATTTGTGGTTTGATTAGTTGTTTGAGAAGCGTGATAATAATTTCTAAAGTCGGTCCTCTGCTGGGGTCGTTAAGAAGATGTATTTCATCGACGATAACTGTTTTTATTTCTCCGATCCAAGAAACCTTGTGTCTTAGTAAGGAATCTAACTTTTCTGTTGTTAATATTAATAAGTCATAGTTTGCTAGGTAGCTGGAGTCAGAATCAACATCTCCTGTTGATTGGACAACTTTATAATTAGTGTTTTTGAAAAGTTCTTGGTATTCTTTGTACTTTTCATTGGCTAAAGCTTTTAACGGAACTAGATAGATGGCTTTACCTTCTTTGATTGAATTAGTAATCGCCATTGTTGCTATTAAAGTTTTTCCAGAAGCTGTAGGTGCACAGATTAAAAGTGATTTGTCTTTTAGTAGGTTTGCATTGATTGCTTTTTCTTGTACTGGGGTTAAGTTTGGAAATTTGTTGTAGAATGTTTTGAAATATTCCGGTAATTGTAGGTCTTTGATTTGCATATGGTTTGTTTATGGGAGTGTTTTATATGCTTTTTGGGTAATATAATGAACATATCTAAACCAACAACTTTATAAACAAAAAAGATTTATCTAATTCTATGCGTAAAAAAAGGGTGAATAGAGTTAGTAGTAGAGCTAGACATAAAAATAAGAATAAAAAGAATTCTCTTGCTGAACATCATCAAGCCTACATTGGTATGGCTGTAAGTTTCATTGTTTTAGTTCTCGCAGTTATCTTTGT